>WJJW01000502.1 GCA_014729455.1 Candidatus Eiseniibacteriota bacterium | reverse complement strand
TCGACGGCCCCGCCTTCGACGGATACGCCGTCGATTTCGCGGGCCTGACCCGTAGAAACCGGCAATACTCATCGCAAGAGAGGCAAGCGGATCAGCATGGAACAGGATCAGGATCGGGCGCAGGCGAAGAAGAAGGGGTTTAAGCAGAAGACCAAGACGCCGATGCCGATGCAGGACCCCGAGGTCCGCATCGAGAACTTCTCGTCGGTCGAGCTGGGCTACGACGAGAGCATGGCGTTCGAGGAGAGCAACCGCTGCATCCAGTGCAAGGACCCGTTCTGCGTCCCGTACTGCCCCGTCGAGATCGACATCCGCTCCATGATGGACGCGGTCAACGAGAAGGATTACGAGAAGGCCTACCAGATCATCTGCAAGGACAACCTCTTCCCGGCGATCACGGGGCGGGTCTGCCCGCAGGAGAGCCAGTGCGAGATGGTCTGCATCCGCGGCAAGAAGGGCGAGCCGGTCGGGATCGGCTTCCTCGAGAAGTTCCTCGCCGACTGGGCGCGCGAGCGGGGGATCCGGCCGAAGGCGGAGGTCCTTCCGCCGAACGGCAAGAAGATCGCGATCATCGGCTCCGGTCCCGCCGGCATGTCGGCCGCCGCCGATCTGATCCGCCTCGGCTACGCGGTGACGATCTACGAGGCGCTCCACCGCGCCGGGGGCGTCTTGATCTACGGGATCCCGGAGTTCCGCCTTCCGAAGCACATCGTCGACTTCGAGATCGAGAACCTGCGCTCTCTCGGCGTCGAGATCGTGCTGAACACGCTCGTCGGCCGCACGATCACGATGGATGAGCTGATCGAGGAGCACGACGCGATCTTCATCGGGACGGGAGCGGGGCTCCCGTACTTCATGAACATCCCCGGCGAGCAGCTCTCCGGCGTCTATTCGGCCAACGAGTACCTGACGCGCGCCAACCTGATGAACGCCCGGTCGTTCCCCGAGGCGCCGACGCCGATCCACCAGGCGAAGCGGGTCGCGGTCGTGGGGGGCGGAAACGTCGCGATGGACGCCGCGCGGGTCGCCAAGCGACTCGGCGCCGACGAGGTCGACGTCGTCTACCGACGGACGAAGAAGGAGATGCCGGCGCGCGCCGACGAGATCTCCCACGCCGAGGAGGAGCACATCAATTTCCTCTTCCTCCACGCGCCCGTGGCGATCCACGGCAACGAGGACGGCTGGATCGACGAGGTCGAGCTGATCCAGATGGAGCTCGGCGAGCCGGACGACTCCGGACGGCGGCGGCCGGTCGTGATCCCCGGATCGAACTTCCGGAAGAAGTACGACATCCTCGTCATGGCGATCGGACAGGGGCCCAACCCGCTCCTGGCCCGCCTGACGCCGTATCTGAAGACGACGAAGTGGGGCCAGCTCGTCATCGATCCAGATCGGCTGAAGATCGAGCTCGACGGGAAGCAGCCCGACGAGCAGAGCGCGGCGCCCGACATCCCGATCCTCTGCGCGGGGGGCGACATCATCGGCTCCCAGGCCGGACCGGGAGGGACCGTCATCGCCGCGATGGGCCACGGGAAGATCGCCGCCCGCACGATCCACGAGGAGCTGGAGAAGCGGGAGCCGAAGCAGCCGTCCGCCGAATGATCCCTTGAGCGTTCCGCCGAATCAGAAGGCGCGGCCGCGTCCCGGCGCGGGGGCGCGGCCGTTCTTCCTGCTCGCACTCCTCGCGGCGATCGCCGGCCCCGCGCGCGGCGGCGCGATCGAGGGGATCGTGATCGACGTCGATCGCAAGAACCCGATCCCCCTCGTCGCGGTGTCGGCGGGAGCGAAGCACCGGACCGAGACCGGCGAGGACGGCCGCTTCCGTCTCGAGGGGCTGCTTCCGGGCAGGATCGAGGTCCGGGTGGAGCACGTCGGCTACGATCCGTGGTCGCGCACGGTGGAGCTCGGCGAGGACGAGGAGACCCGGTTGATGATCCGGCTGCGCCCGCGCGTGCGGACGCTGGACCCGGTCGAGGTGCGGACGACCCGGCCGGACCCGTCGGTCCCGCAGGGGAAGAAGACGATCTCCGGGATGCGGATCCGCAGCTCGGCGGGAGCGGTCGCGACCGATCCGTTGCGGGTCGTGCAGTCGCTGCCGGGGGCCGCGGCGGCCGGAGACGACTTCTCCAACCGCTACGTCGTCCGCGGCGGCGATCCGGAGGAGAGCATCGTCCGGATCGACGGCTACCGGCTCTTGCAGCCGGTGCACCTCGAGGGGTTCACCTCCGTGGTCTACGACGATCTGATCTCGACCTTGGAGGTCTTCCCCGGCGCGCTTCCGCCCCGCTACGGCGACGCGCTGTCGAGCGTGACCGCGTTGCGCCTCGTCGATCCCGGTTTCACGCAGAAGTTCTTCCGCTACGACCTCGGGTCGGTCGCGCTCGGCGGACAGACCGATCTGCAGCGAGGGTCGGTCCTCGGCGCCGCGCGCGGGAGCTTCTACAACTTGATCCTGCGCCGGCCGCCCGGGATCGACAAACGGAGCTTCCAGGATCTCTGCGTCAAGGGATCGATGGAGTCTGCCGGGGCGGTCTACTCCGTCACCGCGGTCGCCTCCCGGGATCGCGAGGAGGGGGATTTCGACCGCGAGGTCGACGCGGGGCTTCTCGGCCTGCGCGTGGAGTCGGCCGAGCGGGAGCGGCCGTGGCGGTTCGACGTCTCCTTCGGCAGGCGCGACCGCGCCACGATCCAGGACCGACCGGAGAGCGAGATCCGGGGCGATCTGCGGAGGATCGCGGTCTCGGGAGGACTCCGCCGGGAGCGGGGCGAGCGGCTCGTCCTGCGGGCCGACGCGGAGGCGCGCGCGGAGTGGTTCCGCGACGCGACCCGTTCCGATCGATCGGCGGGCGGCTTCTTGGCGCTCGAGGGGACCTGGACGGCCCATCGCGTCGCGGTCTCGACCGGCCTGCGCGCCGAGCGGATCCCGTTCACCGCCACGGTCCCGGTCTCCCCGTACGTCTCGGTCCGGTACCGGGGTCTCGGCCGGATCGTGCCGGGGGCCGGATTCCGGATCGTGCGGCAGAGTCCGTTCCATCTGCACGACAACCCCGAGGTCGGCGGACTTCCCGTCGATCCCGGCGTGCTCCTCGAGGCGGGCGCCGGAGACGTCGAGCCGCTGGAGGCGCGGCACTTCTCCCTCGGGCTCGACGCCGATCTGGGCGGCGGATACTCCGCGATCATGGAGATCTACCGCAAGGAGTACGAGCGCCTGCTCACGTGGACCGGAACGGAGCCGACCGCCGCTTCGCTCGGCAACGACGGCGAGGGCACCGGCAAGGGGATCGAGATGACGCTGCGCAAGGAGGAAGGACGCTTCGCGACCGGCTGGATCTCCTATGCGATCTCGAAGACCCGCAAGCGGGAGGGATTCGCGACCGCGCTCCACCGTTCCGACCACGACCGCCCCCGCATGCTTCAGGCGGCCGTCGAGGTCCCGATTCGCGGGGGGACGTCGGTCTCGGGCGCGTTCCGCGCGTCGACCGGTCGCCCGGTGACTCCCCTCTTCGGAACCGGCGACGGCAGCCTCGATGCGGGGGGGATCAACGCGGAACGGCTCCCCTCCTACCGCCGGCTCGACGTCAAGCTCGAACACCGGATCGATGGCGAGAAGAACAGCGCGTTCCTCTACGTCGACGTGCTCAACGTGCTGAACCGCAAGAACACGGTCGACGTCGTGCAGTTCGTCGGGGCCGGCGGGGAGGTCGTGCGGATCTATACCCAGGGGGTGCGGATCCTCCCGGTCGCCGGGTTCGGGTTCTACTTCTAGCTACGCCGCCCCTTTGCCCGCCTCCGCCAGCGTGTGCTCCACCAGCACAAGCAACGTCTGCGGGTCGTACGGCTTCGTCAGGTAATGGCGGATCCCTCGGTGGAACGCCTTCACCTGCGACTTCTCCTGCGTGTCGGCCGTCAGGAAGATGACCGGCAGCGCGCCTCCGCCGGCGCTCTTCAGCTCGTCCACGACCGCGAAGCCGGTGAACTCGGGCATGTTGATGTCGAGGATGGCGAGGTCGGGCTTCTCGGTGCGGATCCCGTCGATCGCCTCCTTGCCGTCGAGGGCGGTGACGACCTCGTATCCCGCCGCCTCGAGGCGAATCCTCAGGGCGAGAACGATGTCACGGTCATCGTCGGCGACCAGGACCTTCCTACGTTGCATTCCGTTCTTCCCCCAAAAGCCCCCATCGATGGAGGATCGTCTCCGCCATCTCCTCCGGGTTGTTGAATTCATCAGAGTGGAACCAGCGCGGTGCCGGTTTCCAGACGACGGTCGTGCCCGTCTGCAGGAGCAGCCGCTCCTCGAGGCCGCGCAGGATCCGGCGGACGGACGCGGGAAGCTCGCTCTTCTCGACGTGATGAAGGAAGCAGACCGCCTCCTCGGGCGCGCAGTCGGGAAGGAGCGCGTCGCCCGGTTCGAGGCTGCGCCCCAGCACGTCCCGCACCTCCTCCGACGCGCTCTCGCAGGTCGGTTTCAGCGCGCCGGCCGCTTTCCCGATCCGGAGCTGGACGGCGGCGACGCCTCCGCTCCCGCCGGATCTCTTCCAGGCTTTCCGGACCTCGGCGCGTACGATCTTCGGTCCATCGAAGCGGGGAAGAACCAGCCGGAACGTCGTGCCGACGTCGAGGCCCGAGGTGACGGTGATCCGCCCCCCGTGCCGTTCCAGGATCTCCCGCACGATCGACAGGCCCAGGCCGAGCCCCCCCGGGCTCCGGCCGTCAGCCCCCTTGCCCCGGTACGACCGGACGAACAGCCGGCTTCTCGTCGCCTTGTCCATGCCGAACCCGTTGTCCCGGACATGGATCTCGACTTCGTCCCTGCGGCCGGCGCGCGCCTCGATCTCGATCGCGACGCTCTCGCCGGAGTACTTCGCGGCGTTCTCGACCAGGTTGCGCATCGCTTCGAGGATCCGATCAGGATCGGCGTAGACGTCGGGCAGCCGGGGAGCGACGGAAACGGCGATCTTGACCTCCTTCCCCCCGGGCTTGCGCCCGATCTCGAGCGCCTCCCGGCGCAGCAGATCCGCCAGCCGCACCCTGCGCCGGTGGAGCCGGTAGGTCCCCTGCTGCATCTGGGTCACCACGAGCAGATTGTTCATCATCTCCGCCAGGGTCTCCGCGTTGCGAAGCGCGATGGTCAGGTAGTCCCGCTGCGTTTCGGTCAACGGCCCGGCGAGACCTTCGTGGACGATCGAGACGAACTCCTGGAGGCTCGTCAACGGCGACCGCATGTCGTGCGAGAGATTGGCGAGAAACGCCGCGAGGCCGGCCCGCTCCACTTTGGGGCCCGCCTCTCCACCGTTGCCGTTCCGCGGACACTCGGCTCGCCCCCGCTCGGGACCGCTCCGGTCGTCCCTGCCTCCCCCGGTGCGATCGGGGGTCACGGCCTGTCTGGGCGTCTCCGGGTTCACTCCTGTGACTCGCCCCTTCCCCGGGTTCTCTTTCCATGACCGCCATCGAGGCGGATCGGGAATTCCCTCCTTGGTTCCACTCGGCCGCGGTGGGCCCCTTCTTGAGGATCGATATCGATCGGGCGGCCGGGGAATCCGCCCCTCAGAACCGCAGAACGACCGGGGTCCCCTCCTGGAGGTTCGGAGCCAGGGCGCGGACGGCGGCGGGATCGCAGCGGCACCGGATCAGGAGCGAGCCCTCCCCCGCCTCGTCGAGGGCGCTCCGGACCGGATCCCGCCGGAGGAGCCGGCCGACCGCCCCGAACAGCGAGCCGACGTGGTCCCAGAGGGATGCGGGCCGCTTGCGTCCGTCGAGGGCCAGCACGAGCCCGCGGTCGCAGCGGAGGACTCCGAGGATCGCCGCCTCGCGGATCCGGGCGGCGAGGCGACCGGTGGTGTCGGGGCGGCTCAAGACGGCGGCCGAGTCCTTCGCCGCGAGGGTCGGCACCTTCTCGACCCAGTCCTCGGCCTGGACGACGAACGGCTCTTCGATCAGCCTGAACCGGATCGTGTCTCCCAGCGCCTCGCGCGCGGCCTCGTTCAGCCGGACCTGCTCGACCGGCACCTCGGCCAGCGGGACCCCCTGCAGCTCGAGACCGAGCCTCCGCCCGGTCAGATCGACGATCAGGTAGGCATGGTCCGAACGGCTGAGCGACCAGCGCGCTTCGAGCAGGGAACGGGCCGTCTGAAGGTGGACGTACTCGTCGTAGAGATCCCGCTCGCCCTCGGGGGAGGCCGCGTCCGAATCGTTTCCCCCGCAGCCGGACATCCACAGGGCTCCGGCGAGCAGGAGGGCGCCGGTCGCCGAAGCGGAGCGGGGCGCCCGTCCCATCAGTAGATGTAGATCCGGGTGCCGATCCCGGTCTCCTCCCAGATCCGCTCGAGGTCGTCGTCGCCGACGCGGATGCAGCCGTGGGTGACCGCGTTGCCGAGGAACCGCTGGAACAGGGTCCCGTGGATCAGGTAGCCGTTGCCGAAGTAGAGGCCGTACTCGCCGAGGACGCCGCGCATGTACCGCTCCGGATCGCGCGGGCCGGGGATCGGCTCCCCCTCCTCGACGAACGCCCAGTCGGGCTTCACCCACAGCGGCCGGCGGACCCGGTTCAGCACGCGGAAGACGCCGCGCGGGGTACTGAAGAACCAGCGGCGCGATCCGTCCTCGGTGGTGAGTTCGGTGTTGCTTCCGGTCGAGCAGACCGCATCGAGGAGGGTCTCCTCGCCCTTGCGCAGGTAGATCCGGTTCAGGGTCGTGTTGACGACGATGTAGGTCTCGCCCGGGAGCCGCCGGCGCAGCTTCGCCTCGAGCCGTTCGTTCTCGTCTTTCAGGGACTCGATCCGGCTCCGCAGCTCCTCCCCGTCCAGATCGGAGGGCGGTCTCAGGTCCGGCATCGCCTCGCCCCCGCCGCAGGAGCGCAGAAACAGCACGAGGATCAGGACGGGCAGCGCCGCCCAGAGCAGCGGCAGCCGGCGCCGGCGCCTTCGTGTGCGGGGAATCTCCATCGACCTCACGCTAGCACATGCAACGAGGGGAGCGGGATCGGCGGTCGCCGTCCCCCTCCCCCGGGGCGGTCGGGATCCGGCGCAGCTCCCGGCCGTCATCTTCTCGATCGCGGTGGTGACCTCCTCGTCGAGCTGCCGGAGCTTGTTGACGCTCTCCTCGGCGATCCGGGCGGCATCGTTGAACC
>WJJW01000501.1 GCA_014729455.1 Candidatus Eiseniibacteriota bacterium | reverse complement strand
CGCGAAACCTGACCGGGACGCGGTTCGTGGGGCGCTGCTCGCCCGAGGAGCTGCGCGCCGCGCACGACCGGATCCGCGCGGTCGTCGCCGGGCTGGACCAGTTCGACGACGGATGGATCCTGGAGATCGCCGAGATCGGTCTGCTGGATCGCCAGTTCCTCCTGGAACGGCACCTGCTCTCCCACGATCTGACCTCGGAGGGACGCTCGCGCGGGGTCGCGGTGACCGGCGACGAGGCGATCAGCGTGATGTTCAACGAGGAGGATCACCTCCGCCTCCAGTGCCTCAAGAGCGGGATGCAGCTCGACGAGGCGTGGAAGGCGGTCGATGAGCTGGACGATCGCCTGGCCCGGGAGCTCCCGATCGCTTACGACGGGCAGCTCGGCTACCTGACCTCGTGCCCGACCAACGTCGGGACCGGGGTGCGCGCGAGCCTCCTGATCCATCTGCCGGCGCTCGTGCTGACGCAGAAGATCAAGAAGGTCCTGGCCGGGGTCTCGCAGGTCGGCCTCGCGGTCCGGGGATTCCACGGGGAGGGCAGCGACGTCCTGGGCAACTTCTTCCAGATCAGCAACCAGGTGACCCTCGGGATGACGGAGGAGAGCACGCTGGACAAGCTCCAGGGGGTCGTGCTCCAGGTCCTGGAGATGGAGGAGAAGGCGCGCGATTCGCTGCAGCGGGACGCGCGTCCCCAGGTGCTCGACAAGATCGGGCGTTCCCTCGGGACGCTGAAGTACGCCCGCATACTCTCGTCGCAGGAGTGCATGGGGTTGTTGTCCGCGGTCCGTCTGGGTGTCACGATGGGATTGAAGAATCTGCCGGATCTGGCGACACTGAACGAAATCCTGCTCTGCTGCCAGCCGGCCCATTTGCAGAAGCGGGCGGGGCGGGAGATGTCGTCGATGGAACGCAACGAGCGTCGCGCCGAGTGGATCCGGCAAACGTTGGGGGTGTCCGACGCCCCTCAGCCTCGCTAGATGGAACCGGGCGGGGAGAAGGGAAGCGAGTCAGTATGAACGACAAGTTCACCGAGCGCGTCCGGAAGGTGATCTTCCTCGCACGCGAAGAGGCGAGCCGCCTGCAGCACGACTCGATCGGCACGGAGCACCTCCTCCTGGGCCTGCTGCGCGAAGGGGAGGGGATCGCCGCGACGGTCCTCAACAACCTCGGGCTCGACCTCGACGTGATCCGCGGGGCCGTCGAGAGCATGGTGGCCCAGACCGGCGGCACCCTGACGATCGGCGAGATCCCGTTCACCTCGAACGCGAAGCGCGTCCTCGAGCTGGCGGTCGACGAGGCCCGTCAGCTCAACCACAACTACATCGGCACGGAGCATCTCCTGCTCGGGCTGATCCGGGAAGGGGAAGGAGTCGCCGCGAAGGTCCTCGCCGACATGGGGGTCGACCGGAAGAAGGTCCGGGACGAGACACTCAAGTTGCTCGGCGGGACGGCGCAGGCGTCGCAGGCGGAGTCGGAGGAGAAGGCCGAGACGCCGAGCTTGAACCAGTTCGGCCGGGATCTGACCCAGCTCGCCCGCGAGGGGAACCTCGATCCGATCTTCGGGAGGGAGGCGGAGATCGAGCGGGTGATCCAGATCCTCTGCCGGCGGAAGAAGAACAATCCGATCTTGATCGGCGAACCGGGCGTCGGAAAGACGGCGATCGTCGAGGGGCTCGCCCAGCAGGTGGTCGAAGGGAAGGTGCCGGAACTCCTGCGCAACAAGCGGCTCATCACGCTCGACCTCGCATCCGTCGTCGCCGGAACGAAATACCGGGGCCAGTTCGAGGAACGCCTGAAGAACATCATGAACGAGATCCGCGAGTCGGCCGACACGATCATCTTCATCGACGAGCTCCACACGATCGTCGGCGCCGGGGGAGCGGAGGGAGCGATCGACGCCTCGAACATGCTGAAGCCGGCCCTGGCCCGCGGCGAGCTGCAGTGCATCGGCGCCACGACGCTCGACGAGTACCGGAAGTACATCGAGAAGGACGGCGCGCTCGAGCGGCGGTTCCAGATGATCCTCGTGGAGGCGCCGACGGTGGACGAGACGATCCAGATCATCCGGGGGCTCGGCGACAAGTACGAGGCGCACCACCGGGTCCGGTACACCGACGAGGCGATGGTCGCGGCGGTCCGGCTCTCCGAGCGGTTCATCACGGACCGCCATCTGCCCGACAAGGCGATCGACGTGATCGACGAGGCGGGCGCACGGGCGCGCCTGTCGATGTCCACGGTGCCGACCGATCTGCGGGAGATGGACAAGAAGATCGAGAAGATCGCCAGCGAAAAGGAGGCGGCGATCCGGGCGCAGGAGTTCGAGAAGGCGGCCCGGTTCCGCGACAAGGAGAAGCAGCTCCGGCAGGAGTACTTCCGCCTGAAGAAGGAGTGGAACGACACGAAGTCGGTGCGGCGCACCGAGGTCACCGAGGACGACATCGCCTACGTGATCTCTCGGATGACGAAGATCCCGGTCTCCCGGCTCGAGCAGAAGGAGCAGGAGAAGCTCCTGCACCTCGAGGAGGAGCTGACGAAGTTCATCGTGGGCCAGGAGGAGGCGGTCACCGCGATCGCCAAGGCGGTCCGCCGCAACCGGGCCGGGCTACGGGATCCGCGGCGCCCGATCGGGACGTTCATCTTTCTCGGCCCCACGGGGGTCGGGAAGACGGAGCTCGCCCGGGTGATCGCCCAGTACCTGTTCAACGATCCGGAGGCTTTGATCCGGGTCGACATGAGCGAGTACATGGAGAAGTTCTCCGTCTCCCGGCTGGTCGGTGCCCCCCCCGGCTACGTCGGCTACGAGGAGGGGGGGCAGCTCACCGAGCGGGTGCGGCGCAAGCCGTACTCGGTGGTCTTGCTCGACGAGATCGAGAAGGCGCATCCGGACGTGTTCAACATCCTCCTGCAGGTGCTCGAGGACGGTCAGCTCACCGACAGCCTGAAGCGGAAGGTGAACTTCAAGAACACCGTCCTGATCATGACCTCGAACATCGGGGCGCGCCTGATCCGGGGGCAGGGACGGCTCGGCTTCCAGCAGCAGGACAAGGAGATCACCTACGGCCAGATGAAGGCGACGGTGATGGACGAGGTCCGCAAGATCTTCAACCCCGAGTTCCTCAACCGGATCGACGAGATCATCGTCTTCAAGGGTCTCGACCGGCCGGAGCTCGAGAAGATCGTCGAGATCCTCCTGAACCAGGTGCGCGAACGCCTCAAGGAGAAGGAGATCCAGCTCTCCCTCACCCCGGGGGCGTTGAACCTCCTGCTCGAGAAGGGGTATGAACCGGCGTTGGGAGCCCGGCCTCTTCGGAGGGCGATCCAGAAGCTGATCGAGGATCCGCTCGCCGACCTGGTGATGCGGGGCGGGATCAAGCCGGGCGGCGAGGTGAAGATCTCCAAGCGTGGAGACGAGCTCGCCTTCGAGGAACGCGTCCCGGAGACGACCCCGGGCGAGAACTGAGACCAGACCCGACCCGG
>WJJW01000500.1 GCA_014729455.1 Candidatus Eiseniibacteriota bacterium | reverse complement strand
GTCCCGATCGCCGCGGCGGGCGGCGGCGCAAGGGACGTCAGGTCGACGAGAAGCTGGTCCGGGAGAACGTCCGCCGCACGATCGCCACTCTGGACGGCAAGCGGAAGCCCCGCCGGCGGCGCCGGGGGGCAGAGACCGGTCCAGAGGCGACGACCGAGACCAAGCCGCTGCAGGTGACGGAGTTCATGACGGTCGCCGAGCTCGCGTCGGTCATCGACGTCAGCCCGACCGAAGTGATCCAGGTCCTCATGCAGCTCGGGATCATCGCGAACATCAACCGGCGGCTCGAACGGGACGTGATGAACCTCGTCGCCAGCGAGTTCGAGGTCGAGCTCGAGTTCGTCAGCGAGTACGGCGAGCAGGAGCTGGTGGACGTCAAGCCGGACGAGGGGACGTTCGAGAGCAAGCCTCGCTCTCCGGTCGTGACGGTGATGGGACACGTCGACCACGGGAAGACCAGCCTCCTCGACTACATCCGCAACACGCGGGTCGTCGCCGGCGAGGCGGGAGGGATCACCCAGCACATCGGCGCCTACGGCGTCCCGGTCCGTGACGGTCGGGTCACGTTCCTGGACACGCCGGGCCACGAGGCGTTCACGGCGATGCGTGCCCGCGGGGCCCAGGTGACCGACATCGTCGTGCTCGTCGTCGCGGCCGACGATCGGGTCATGCCGCAGACGATCGAGGCGATCAACCACGCCCGCGCGGCGTCGGTCCCGATCGTCGTGGCCGTCACGAAGATCGACGTGGAGGGGGCGAATCCGGAGAAGATCCGGGCGCAGCTCGCCGAGCAGAACGTCGTCGTGGAGCAGTACGGCGGCAAGACCGTCTGCGTCGACATCTCCTCGAAGACGGGGGAAGGGATCGACAAGCTCCTCGAGATGATCCTTCTCGAGGCGGAGCTGCTGGAGCTGAAGGCGGAGCCGGACCGGGCCGCCAAGGGAGTCATCATCGAATCGGAGCGCGACCCCGGCAAGGGGGTCGTCGCAACCGTGCTGGTCCAGAACGGCACCTTGAAGACCGGGGACCCGTTCGTCTGCGGGATCCAGTCCGGCAAGGTGCGTGTCATGGTCAGCGATACGGGCGAGCGGGTGAAGGATGCCGGCCCGGCGACTCCGGTCGAGGTCTGGGGCTGGTCGGGGCTCCCGCAGGCCGGCGACAGCTTCCAGGTGGCCGGGACCGAGCAGGCCGCCCGAGACATCGCCGGGAAGCGCTCGCAGATCCATCGCGAGCACGAGCTGCGCCTGAGCCGCCGCCGCACGCTGGTCGACATCAGCCAGCGGATCAAGCAGGGCGAGGTGCTCGGGTTGAATCTCGTCGTCAAGGGGGACGCCGGCGGATCGGTCGAGGTGATCCGCGACAAGCTGGAGACCCTGTCGACCGAGGAGGTCCAGGTCCGGGTGATCCACCAAGGGGTCGGGGCCATCACCGAGGGGGACGTCCTTCTCGCGGCCGCCTCCGACGCGATCGTCGTCGGATTCCACGTCAAGCCGGACGCGAGCGCTCAGGAGGCGATCCAGAACGAGAAGGTCGACGTCCGCCAGTACACCGTCATCTACGAGCTGGTCGAAGAGGTCCGCAACGCGATGAGCGGGCTGCTCGCCCCCGAGCTCGTCGATCGGATCCAGGGTACGGCCGAGGTCCGGCAGACCTTCCGGATCAGCCGGGTCGGGACCGTGGCCGGCTGCCGGGTCGTCGACGGGACGATCCACCGCAGCGATTCCGCCCGCCTCCTGCGCAACGGCGAGAAGATCTGGCAGGGGAAGATCGGGACGTTGAAGCGGTTCAAGGACGACGTTCGCGAGGTCCAGAGCGGCTTCGAGTGCGGCATCGGCCTCGAAGGACATGACGACGTCCGCGAAGGGGACTCGATCGTCGCCTTCATCGTCGAAGAGGTCGCCCGGAAGCTCGAGTAGCGAACGCGACGCGCGAGACGAGGCGACCGTGTGGACCGACGACCATCGGATCTTCTACGGCGTGGGCCGGATGGATCTCCACATCCCGCACAGCAGATCCCTGAAGGACAAGCGATCCGTGATCGGTTCGATCAAGGGCCGGCTCGCCGATCGGGCGCGGGTCGCCGTGATCGAGACGGGTCCCCAGGAGCTCTGGCAGCGCGGGACGCTCGGGCTCTGCCTGGTCGGACGCGAGGAGGGCCCGGTGCGGCAGGCGCTCGACCAGCTCCGGCAGACGGTCGAGATGGACGGCCGGGTCGTCGTGCTCGCGTACGAGACGCGCGTCGGCTGTCTCGAGGATGAAGAGGGGGAGGAATGAGCAACGTCCGCGCCGCCCGCCTCGCCGAGCAGCTCCGGGAGCAGATCTCCGACATCCTTCTCCATCATCTCGCCGATCCGCGACTCGGGTGGACGAGCGTTCTGCGCGTCGAGCTGAGTCGGGACTTGCGGCACGCCAGGGTCCACATCTCGGTCCTCGGCGACGAGGAGACGCAGGAGGCCGGCTTCCGCGTCGTCCACCGCGCCGCGGGCGCGGTGCGCGCCGAGCTCGGGCGGCGGCTGCGGATCAAGCGGATCCCCGAGCTTCGTTTCGTCGCCGACCGGTCCATCGAGTACAGCCTGAAGATCGAGCGGATGCTCGAGGATCTGGGCTTCAGCGGTCCTCCGAGTCCGGACGTGGATCGCGAGGACGAGGACGACGGGTGAACGGGTTCGTCCTGCCGGTCGACAAACCCGAGAGCTGGACCAGCCATGACGCGGTCCAGCGTCTCCGCAGGATCCTGGAGACGCGCGAGGTCGGCCACGCCGGCACCCTCGATCCGTTCGCGACCGGGATCCTCGCGTGCGGGGTCGGACGGGGGACCAAGATCCTCTCCTACCTATTGGATCTCCCGAAGGAGTACGTCGGGACGCTCCGCCTGGGCCGCGTGACCGACTCGGGCGACCGGACCGGGAAGGTCCTCCGGGAGGAAGCGGTCGGTCCGGTCGATCTCGAGCGGGCGCGGGAGGTCGCCGTGGAGTTCGTGGGCCGCCGGGAGCAGGTGCCGCCGATGACGTCGGCGCTGAAGCGGAACGGGCGGAGGCTCTACCAGCTCGCCCGCAAGGGGATCGAGGTCGAGCGGGAGCCCCGGCTCGTCGCGATCCACCGCTTCGAGATCCTCGACCGGGAGGCGGACCGGATCCGCTTCGCGATCCTCTGCGGGCGAGGGACCTACATCCGGACGCTGATCGCCGACTTCGGCGAGCGGCTCGGGCCGGGCGCATCGGTGGAGACCCTGCGAAGGACGAAGGTCGGCCCGCTCTCCACGGATGGGGCGGTGGATCTGGAGGGACCGGACGATCGGGTCCGGGCGGCCTGCGCGGCGAAGCGGATTCCCCTGGCGCAGGCGCTCGCGCATCTTCCTTCCCTCGTCCTGCGGCCCGACTGGATCCGCAGGATCCGCAACGGGATCCAGCCTCCGTGGAGGGCGGTCGAGCGGGGGACGCCGGAGCGGGGATGCCTGTTCCGGCTCGTCGGTCCGGAGGGAGAGCTGGTGGCGGTCGCGCGAAGGCGGGAGGTCCCCGGGCCGATCGATGGTCCCGCCGGTACCGAAGGGGAGCTGCGGCTGGAACGTGTCTTCTGAGTGGCTGCCCTTCGCGGATCCCTTCGTCGCCACGATCGGCGTCTTCGACGGTCTGCATCGCGGGCACGAGGCGATCCTGGGTCCGATGCTCGCGGAGGCGCGCCGGCGCGATCTGCCGTCGGTGCTCTTCACGTTCCGGCCCCGACCCGTCACCGTCTTCGCTCCGGAGACCCCGCCCGACGAGCTGACCCCCCCGCCGCGGAAGTGGCGGTTGCTGGCCGAGCGCGGCGTCGATCGGGTGATCGTGCTCCGCTTCTCGGCCGCCTTCGCGCGTGTCGAGGCGGCACGGTTCGCCCGGACGGTCCTGGGGGCCGATTCGCTCCTCCGGGCGATCTGGGTCGGATACGACTTCCGTTTCGGACACCGCCGCCAGGGCGATTTCGCGCTGCTGCAGCGCCTCGGCGGGCGGTACGGTTTCCCGACCCACCGGATCGAGGCGATCCAGGAGGAGGGGGAGCCGATCAGCTCCTCCCGGATCCGCCGGCTCGTTCGGGAGGGGGAGATCGAGGCTGCGGCCCGCCTGCTCGGGCGCTGGCCCGATCTGGAAGGGCGCGTCGTGTCGGGCCGGGGGCAGGGAGCGAAGGTCCTGGTGCCGACCGCCAACCTGGACGTGCCGCCGACCCAGTGCCTCCCCGCGATCGGCGTCTACGCCGGGCAGGCGGAACACGGCGGGGAGTGGGTTCCGGCGGTCATGAACCTCGGGACGCGCCCGACCCTGACCGAGGGGGAGCGGATCGTGCCGGAGGTGCACCTGCTGGGCCGATCCACCGAGCTGCGGGGCCGGAGTCTCCTCTTCCGGATCCGCGCCCGGCTGCGTGGCGAGCGGAAGTTTCCGGATCTGAACGCTTTGCGCCGGCAGGTGGAGGCGGACATCCGGGAAACGGAGCGCCGCGCGGCCGGTTGGAAGGAGGCCGACTCGGGCCTTGCCTGAGTTTGGGGAAACTGGTACTTTCCATCGGTTAGGTTCCGGTTGTAAAGTTGGCGCTCCCGTGCGGGAGAGGGCGCCGGAGGTCCCGCGCCCGAGTGGAGGATGTGGATGTCCCTGTCGAAGGAAGAGAAGAAAGAGATCATCGGCCGTCACAAGCTGCACGATCTGGATTCCGGATCCCCGGAGGTCCAGATCGCCCTCCTCACCGAGAGAATCCGGCAGCTTACGGAGCACTTCAAGAAGCACACGACAGACCATCACTCCCGTCGAGGCCTCCTCAAGATGGTTGGTCGCCGCCGGAAGCTGCTCGACTATCTCCGGGACAACAAGCAGGACAGCTACAAGAGCCTCGTCAAGGAACTCGGACTCCGGCGATAGCTCCCGGGGTGATTGCAGGACCTACGGTCGGGCAATTCCCCCGGGCGTAGCCTTGCCCTGTTCGCGAGCGCTCACGAGACGCCTCGTCAGGAGAGGAAGCCAGAGAGGAAAGATGTGATGAAGAACGATTTCGCCCTCGAGGTCGGGGGCAGAACGCTCGAGTTCGAGACCGGACGCGTCGCCAAGCAGGCGGGTGGAGCGGTCTGGTTGCGTTACGGGGACACCGTGATCCTCGCCACCGTGGTGACCTCCCGGGAGGAGGTCGACAAGGACTTCTTCCCGCTGGTCGTCGACTACCGGGAGAAGCAGTACGCGGCGGGACGGATACCCGGTGGATTCTTCAAGCGGGAAGGAAGACCGAACGAGAAGGAGATCCTCTCGTCCCGGTTGATCGATCGGTCGATCCGGCCGCTCTTCGACAAGTCGTACCGCTACGAGGTCCAGGTCCAAGCGGAGGTGCTCTCCTCGGACCAGGAGAACGACGCGGACGTTCCGGCGCTGGTGGGAGTCTCCGCCGCGCTCTCCATCTCCAACGTCCCGTGGGGCGGTCCCCTCGGGGCGGTGCGGATGGGCAAGATCGGCGGCGAGCTCGTCGTCAACCCGACCAGCTCGCAACTCGATTCCAGCACGCTCGACATCGTCGTCGCCGGAACCGAGGACAGCATCACGATGGTCGAGGGGAAGGGCCTGGAGATCTCCGAAGAGGAGCTTCTCGAGGCCTTCGAGCTGGCCCATCCGGAGATCATCCGGCAGATCCGACTGCAAAACGAGATGGTCTCGGCCGCCGGGCGGGAGAAGCGGGTCTACCGGAAGAAGGAGGTTCCGCAGGATCTGGTCGACGCGGTCCGGTCGGCGTACGAGGAGCGGGTCCAGGAGATCATCAAGATCGGTGTGAAGGAGCACCGGGAAGAGGCGATGGCGGCGCTGCGCGACGAGGCGAGCGAGCGGTTCTCCCCCGAGTTCCCCGACGGGGAGAAGGAGATCCGCGGCCTGGTCGATCTGCTCGAGCGAGAGAAGCTCCGCTCGATGATCGTCGAGGATGGGGTCCGCGCGGACGGCCGTCGATCCGATGAGATCCGGCCGATCGGCTGCGAGGTCGGCGTCCTCCCGCGCACCCACGGCTCCGGCCTGTTCACGCGGGGCCAGACCCAGGCGCTGGTCGTGACGACGCTCGGCACCTCGACCGACGAGCAGAAGATCGAGGAGCTGATGGGGCAGTCCTGGAAGACCTTCATCCTCCACTACAACTTCCCATCGTTCAGCGTGGGCGAGGTCCGCCCCAACCGCGGACCCGGACGTCGCGAGATCGGCCACGGGGCTCTCGCCGAACGGGCCCTCGCCGCGGTCGTGCCTTCGAACGAGTCGTTCCCCTACACGATCCGGATCGTCTCCGACATCCTCGAGTCGAACGGCTCCTCCTCGATGGCGACCGTCTGCGGCGGCAGCCTCTCGCTGATGGACGCCGGCGTCCCGTTGAAGGCCCCGGTCGCCGGCATCGCGATGGGGCTCGTCCAGGAGGGGGATCGGACCGTCGTGCTCAGCGACATCCTCGGGATCGAGGACCATCTCGGAGACATGGATTTCAAGGTCACCGGAACCGAGCAGGGGATCACGGCGATCCAGATGGACAACAAGATCGGCGGGCTCCAGATGTCGGTCCTCCGCGACGCGCTGGATCAGGCGCGCCGGGGGCGGATCCACATCCTGGGGATCATGGGCCAGACGCTGGCGCGCTCCCGCGACGAGATCTCCCGCTTCGCACCGCGCATCATGACCATCGAGATCAACCCCGACAAGATCCGCGACGTGATCGGACCGGGTGGGAAGGTGATCAAGAAGATCACGGAGGAGACCGGAGCGACGATCGACATCGAGGACACCGGTCAGATCAAGATCGCTTGCATCGACGCGGAGGCGGCCCAGCGGGCGGTCGACATGATCCGCTCCCTCACCGAGGATCCGGAGATCGGCCGGATCTACCGCGGGAAGGTCAAGCGGATCGTCAACTTCGGCGCGTTCGTGGAGATCCTTCCCGGACGGGATGGGCTGATCCACATCTCGGAGCTCGAGAACCACCGCGTCGCGCGGGTCGAGGACGTCGTCAAGGAGGGGGACCTGGTCCTCGTCAAGGTGATCGGCGTCGATGAGGAGGGAAAGATCCGTCTCTCGCGCAAGGCGGCGCTCGGGGCGGTGACCGGCACCGTTTGACACCCCGGTGAACCGCCGGGACGTCCGGTCGCCGTCTCGCGTCCGATCGGGTATCAGCGGAGGGCAACCGTGCGCTTCATACGCAAGCTCGACCAGGTCCGCCCGATCGAGTCCGTGCGGAAGGTGGTCTTGCCGTCGGGGCTGACGATCATCGTCGAGGAGGTGCCGCAGCTCCACAGCCTCTCTCTCGGGATCTGGATCAAGTCCGGATCCCGGGACGAGCCCGATGACCGGGATCAGCCACTTCATCGAGCACATGCTCTTCAAGGGGACCCGGCGGCGGTCGGCCCTTCAGATCACGAAGAAGACCGAGGAGATCGGCGGGCAGATCGACGCCTTCACGACGCGGGAGCAGACCTGCTATTACGCCCGGGTCTTCGAAGAGCACCTCGAGGAGGCGTTCGCGATCCTCGGGGATCTCGTCTCCTCCCCCTCGTTCGAGCGCGAGATGATCGAGCGGGAAAAGCGGGTCGTGGTGGAGGAGATCGAGAGCTACGAGAACAACCCGGAGGAGCAGGCCCACGATCTGATCGCGGAGCTGGTCTGGAACGGGCATCCGTTGGGACGCCCCATCCTCGGAACCCGCCCGTCGCTCACCCGCTTCGGCTCGCGGACTCTGCGCCGGTACCACCGGGAGCGGTACACGGCGTCGAACGTCTTGGTCGCCGCTTCCGGCCGCGTCGCGACCGAACGGGTCGTCGACCTGGCGCTCCGGCACCTCCGTCTCCCGGCCGTGGCCAGCCCGAACGGGAACCGGCCGCTGCCGCGTTTCCGGTCCCGGGCGATCGGGATCCCGAAGGACGTGACCCAGTCCAGCCTCTGCCTGGCCGCCCGGGGGCCGTCGTACTACCAGGAGAGCCGGCACGCGCTGGCGGTCGTCAACATGATCCTCGGCGCCGGCCTGAGCTCCCGGCTCTACCAGAGGATCCGCGAGGACGAGGGGCTCGCCTACTCGATCTACTCGTTCTTCGACCTGATGAAGGATACGGGGATCTTCGGGATCTACCTCGGGGTCGCCCCGGACAACGTCAAGCGGAGCCTCGCGTTGACCTCGAGGGAGATCCGGCGGTTGAAGCGCGACGGGGTCCGTCGGTGGGAACTCGAGAGCGCGAAGGCGCAGCTTCTCATGTCGCAGTTCCTGACCTACGAGAGCACCTACGATCGGATGAATCGGATCGCGATGCATGAGCTCTGCTACGGGGGCCAAGCCACGCTGGCCGACGTCGTCCGCCGCGTCGAGGCGATCGACGCCGACGAGGTCCAGGAGGTCGTCGAGTCTCTCTTTCGCCCGCAACGCTTCTCGCTCGTTGCGCTCGGCCCGCGCGAAGCGGAGAGGCCGGGCCGGGGCGATTGGGACTTCTGAGGCGGCGATGTCCCGCGCCAGGCACGGCGAGGCGGAGAACCCGATCGTGAAGGTCCTGCGCCTGCATGAGGGGGCGCGGTTGCCGTGCCGGATGTCCGACGGGGCAAGCGGTTGGGATCTCTTCGCTTGCCTAGCCTTCCCCCTGCGGATCGAACCGGGAGGCCGCGCCGTGGTACCTACAGGGATCGCGCTCGAGATTCCCGTCGGCCTGGAGGGGCAGGTGCGCCCGCGCAGTGGGCTGGCCGCCCGGCACGGAATCGGGATTCCGAATGCGCCGGGAACGATCGACTCCGACTACCGAGGGGAGGTCCGGGTGATCCTGGCAAACGGAGGGGACGCATCCTTCGAGGTCCGCCACGGCGACCGCATCGCGCAGCTCGTGATCGCGCGGGTGGAGCCGGTCTCGCTCCGCTGGGCCGACGCGCTCGACCGCACCGAGCGGGGCGACGGAGGGTTCGGGCACACCGGCGTGGGAAATCCGGACGAGGGGCCGGCTTGACGGGAGCGATCCGATCGGCGGGTCCGCTCCTTCTGATCCCGCTTCTCACGCTCGCGTCGCCTCCGGAGCCGAGCGAGACGGGCGTCCCTCCAGCGGAGCCGGATACGAGCGGGGCGGAGCCGGACCCGTGGGTCCTGCTGCAACCCGACACGGCCGGGGTCGAGCTGATCGATCCGCACACGCGGGCGCTGCGGCGCGCCCGGGAGCGGATGACGGCGAAAGACGACGCGATCCGGACGGGGGAGAAGCTGATCTTTTCGGTCCGGTACGGGTTCATCCGCGCCGGGGAGGCGTCGCTGGAGATCACGGGAATCGAGGAGGTCGGCGGCCACCCCTGCTACCACGTCGTCTCCCTGGCGAAGAGCAACAGCTTCTTCGATCGGATCTTCAAGGTGCGCGACCGGGTGGAGTCGTGGATGGACGTGGATTTCCTGTTCAGCCGCCGCTTCCACAAGCGCTTGCGGGAGGGCGGCTACCGGAAGGACCAACGGATCGAGATGGACCATCGGAACCTCCTGGCGACCTACCAGAACGGACGGGTCTTCGAGATCTCGCCGGGTGCGCATGATGTCCTCTCCGCCTTCTACTACGTCCGCACCCTCGATCTGGAACCGGGCCAGCAGTTCGACCTGGACGCGCACGCCGATCGGAAGAACTATCCCCTTCGGGTCATCGTGCATCGCCGGGAGAGTGTCGATACGCCGGCCGGCGAGTTCGATTGCCTCGTCGTCGAACCGGTGCTGCGTACCCCGGGACTGTTCAAGCACCAGGGCGATCTGACGATCTGGCTGACGGACGACGAGAGGAGGATGCCTGTGTTGATGAAGAGCAAGATCGCGGTCGGGTCGATCTCGGTGACCCTCACCGACTGGACGCGGCCCGAATGAGCCGCTACGAGGAAGTCGACCTGACGGAGATCCGGACCACGTCGGTCCGCAAGCGCGCCAGCAAGGTCCAGGAGGAGAAGCTGTACCGCCCGCCGGCGCGGCTGGACGGGTTCGGGGGCTTCTGGGACTCCCTTCCCCGGATCCTGGGTGGCTCGGATCTGCGCGCCCTCGTGGAGGCGGTGGTGACCTCCCGGGAGCGCGGCCGGCCAGTGCTGGCGCTCTGCGGGGCCCACGTGCTGAAGACCGGCATGGGCCCGGGACTGATCCGATTGATCGATCGCGGCGCGCTGAGCGGGATCGCCTTTCATGGGGCCGGGGCGATCCACGACGTCGAGCTCGGGCTCTGGGGAGGGACCTCGGAGGAGGTCGCCGAGGAACTGGCGAGCGGTCGGTTCGGCATGGCGCGGGAAACCGCGGCGTTCCTCAACCAGGCGGCCCGTGAAGCGGCGGACGGGGAGGAGGGATTCGGGGAGGCGCTCGGCCGTCACCTCCTGCGACGCGACCGGGCGACGGCCACCCGCTCGGTTTTGGCGGCCGCCTACCGACGGAAGATCCCCGCGACGGTCCATGTCGCGATCGGAACGGACATTGTCCATCAGCACCCCGATTTTGACGGGGCCGCGACCGGTGCCGCCTCGGCGCGCGACTTCCGGATTCTCGCCGCCGAGGTGATGGATCTCGAGGGGGGGACGGTGCTGAATCTCGGTTCCGCGGTGGTGCTTCCGGAGGTGTTCCTCAAGGCGGTCTCGGTCGCCCGCAACCTCGGCGCCCCGCTCGACCGCATCACCACGGCGGTCTTCGACTTCATCCGCCACTACCGGCCGATGGAGAACGTCGTCCGGCGTCCGACGCTCCAGGGGGGGCGCGGGTACTACCTGGTCGGACAGCACGAGATCCTGCTCCCGCTGTTTTTCCACGCCTGGCTCCGGGAGGCGGGGAAGCGCAAGGGAAGGCGCGTCCGTCCAGGAACAAACTGATGAAGGCCCAGGCGCTTGGACCCGATTCTACCGGTGAGGCACCGAATGAGGGTTCGTTGACGATCCCGGGGGTCGATGATACGGTTTCGGCCTGTCAGGGAGGCTCGGACCGGGATCGTACGAACGAAAGGGCCTGGATGCGCACGTGGGGCGGCGTGGAACCGCCGGGCAGACCCAAGGACGGGATTTGAGGTGACATCGCAACGTTCATTGAGCCGGATTCCGATTCCGGTGGTGATCTTGTTCCTCCTCGCTGGTTGCGGGGGCGGTCCCGCGCCGGCCCCGCCTCCGTACACGACACCCATGAACGCCCAGGCGGGGCAGTTCCCTCCGGAGGTGGACGCCTACCGGATCACGGTCGGCGATGAGCTGAGACTGACGGTCCTCGGGGACGGTGGGCTCTCCGGCCCGGTCCGTGTGCTTCCCGACGGAACCGTCACCGTTCCCGCGGCCGGGCCGGTGTACGTGCTCGGTATGACGGTCGCGGAAGCGACCGCGGCGATCCGTGAGGCGATCGGCCGCTACGTGCGGTACCCGGACCTGACCGTCGGGGTCGTCGACTTCGGAGCGCGCCGCGTGTTTCTCATGGGCGAGGTCGACATCCCCGGGGATCACGAATACCACCGGGGGATGAGCGTGTTGGGCGCGATCGCGCAGGCGGGCGGGTTCAACGACCGGGCGAAGCGGAGCAGCGTGATGGTCTTCCGGCGCCTGGGACCGGAGGAGGTGATCGCCCATCGGGTCGATCTGACCGGGCCGCTCAAGGGAGAGGACCTGGGGCAGGACATTCCGATCCGGCCGCTCGACATCGTCTACGTGCCGAAGACGTTCATCGCGAGCGTGAACGTCCTGATGGACCAGTATTTCCGGCAGCTCACGCCGCCGTTCACCCTTTACATCGACGGATGGCAGGCGCTCCATATGGACGAAACCAACACCCGCTTCGTCACGCGTTGAGGTCGAAGGATCGATGGTGGATCAGTCGGGTCAGACGAGAGAAACGACGCTCCGGGACTTCACGGCGATCGTGTTTCGCCGGAAGGGGATCCTGCTCACGGTCGTCCTGGCGGCGCTGGCCACGGTCCTGTTTCTCAATCTGACGAGCGAACCCTCCTATCTCTCCAGAGCGTCGCTGATGATCAGCCGCGGCGAGCCGGAAAGCGTCTACAACACCCGCACCAAGATGCTCTCCTGGGAGGAGGAGTTGAACTCCGAGATCGAGGTCCTGCAGAGCCACGCGCTGGGGCTGCGGGTGCAACGCATCCTGGACGAGAACGGGGCCACCAATGCGATGGGGGAGCCGATCGCCTTCAACCACGCTCGGGTCGACGCGACGACGAGGGGGAAGTCGAGCGCGCTGGTGGTCACCTACTCCGCCACGGAGCCGGGTGTGGCCCGGGAAGCGCTGCGCGCTCTGACCCGGGCCTACATCGAGTGGCGGGAGGAGCAACGCAGCCTGCCGTACGTGGATCGGTTCTTCCAGGAGGAACTCGACGCCCTGCGCGAGCGCCTGTCCGAATGGGAGCAGCGTAGAGCGGACTTCATGATCGAGGAGGGGATCGTCGACGTCGAGAGCGAGCGGGAGAGCATGCTCCGCCAGCGTGAGGCCGCGGGCCAACAGCTCACTTCCGCCCGCGCGCGGCTCGCCGATTTCGCCGCCCGGCTCGACGTGGTCGAGGGGTTGCAGGAAGAGAAGGCGCTCGACGCCAACGTGCAGATCTTCGGTCTGGGAGACGCCGAGTACGACGACGAGGAGCTGTTGTTCAACCTCCGCAAGGAGCTGGTCGTGCGGCGGTCGGAGTACTTCGACAACCTCGCTCGTTACACCGAGGATCACCCGGAAGTGCTCGCGGCGAAGAAGCTGGTCGAGCACCTCGAAGCTCAGATGGACATCGAGCTGGACAACTACGTCCGGTTCCTCGAAGCGCGGATCACGGTGACGCAGGCGCGCATCGCCTCGTTGGAGGCGACCTTCCGGGCGATCGACGAGTTCCTGTACGGGCTTCCCGACAAGGCGGCCCGGCTCGGACAGTACGATCGGATCGTCGATGCGCTCAACACCGACTACACGACGATGGTGGAGCGGCATATCCAGGCGAAGGTCGAGACGACCGGTCGCAATGAACGGCGCGTGATTCTGCTCATGCCGGCGACCCCCGCCGAACCGCAGCGGACCCGGGACTACGTCCGCCTCGCCCTCGTTCCCCTCTTCGGGCTATTGATCGGGCTGGCGCTCGCGTTCGTCTTCGACGGTCTCGATCACTCGATCAAGGATGCGACCGACGCGGAGGAGAACCTGCGGACACCGGTCCTCGGGTCGATCTCCAGGAAGCGGTAGGGGGCCCCGAATGTACGAGACCCATTACGGCTTCCGGGAATCCCCCTTCAAGATCACACCCGATCCGCGGTTCCTCTACCTGACGAAATCCCACCGAGACACACTGGCGTATCTGGAGTACGGCGTCCGGGAGAGGAAGGGGATCCTGGTCGTTTCCGGAGAGGTCGGGACCGGGAAGACACTCATGGTCCGGACGCTCTTGAACCAGCTTCCAGAGGAGATCGAGTCGGCGGTCGTGATGAACGCGCGTCTGGAGTTCAACGAGCTGCTCTACCTGGCGCTCCTCGACTTCGGAGCGGCGCCGAAGAGCCGGACGAAGATCGACCTCCTGGTTCTGCTCCAGGAGTTCCTTCTCGGGATCCGAAACCGCGGCGGGACCGCCCTTCTGGTCGTGGACGAGGCCCAGACGCTGAGCGCCGATTCTCTGGAGGAGTTCCGCCTGCTCTCGAATCTGGAGACCAACACGGAGAAGCTCCTGCAGATCCTCCTGGTGGGCCAGCCCGAGCTGAAGATCGCGCTGCAGCAACATTCCTTGCGGCAGCTCCGGCAACGGGTCCCGGGAGTCTGCGATCTCTCGAAGCTGCCGCCGGAGAGCATCTGGGAGTACGTGGAGCACCGGCTGCACATCGCCAGCGAGGGACATTGCCGCGGGTTGTTCCACCGTGAGGCGATCGACGAGGTCGCCCGATACGCCGACGGCATTCCCCGCAGGATCAACCAGGTTTGCGACCGTGCGCTCCTGATCGGCTACGCACGCGGCGAGGATCGGATCGGGGCGCCGCACGTGCGGGAGGCGATCCAGGACCTGGAGGACGGGTTCCTGGGAATTCCGGGTGCTGCGCCGGTGAGCGGCCGGTCCATGGGGGAGCGATGAGCAATATCTTCGATGCCCTGGGAAAGAAGCGGGAGGAAGAGGGCGGGTCCGGGGAAGGGCCGCCTCCCTTCGAGCCGGTCCTGCACGTCAGCCTCGAGAGCGTGGGCGAGATCGATTTTCAGCTCGGCCGGGAGCTCGAGCCGCTGCGTGAACGGATCGACCTGGAGTTGCCTCGAACGGGACGAAAGGTCTTCGGGGTATCGGGGTCGGTTCGGGGGGAGGGCGCGACGACGATCGCTGCCAGCCTGGCGCGGAGCATGGCGCGGGCATCCGGCGCCCGCGCGCTGCTCGTGGACGCGGATTTCGCGCGGGGACCCGGCTCTCTCGCGCGCCACGTCGCGCCGGAGGATGAACCGATTCCCGGGCTCGTCGAGCTGCTCGCGGGACGGATCGACCTGAGCCAGGCGATCGCGGCCACCGAGGAGCCGAGCCTCCACGTGATCACGACGGGGCGCGAACCGGTCCGTCCGATGGACCTGGTCGGATCCCAGCGGATGCGGCAGTTCCTCGACGACATGGGACAGCTCTACAGGGCGGTGATCGTCGACTGCCCGCCGATCCTGGATCATCCGGAATCGCCGATGCTGGGAGCCTTGACGTCGGGAGTCGCCCTCGTCGTGCGCGCCCACCAGACGCGGAGGGAGGTCGTACAGCGTGCGCTGGCGCTTCTCCAGGGCGCGCGCTGTCCGGTGCTGGGGGTGATCCTCAACGAACGCCGGTATCCGATCCCCGGATTTCTGTATCGTCGGCTTTGAGGCGCCCGGTGGCGGGTGGTGCGCAGCGTCCCGATGGTGCGGGATCCGGACCGAGACGGACCGGGACGCCGATCGGGCTTCCCGCTCCCGAGGAGCTGAGCGGCCAGCCTTGGGTGGGGGAGGCAGCGGTCGAGGTCCTGCGGGTTCTGACGGGTTGGATCCGGGAGCGGTGTGCACCGTTCACACCGCTCTCGCTGTTTCTGGGCGGGAGCGCCGTCCACGGGGAGCTCTGCGGGATCGCGGATCCGGCGGGAGCGCGCTGGTTCCTCTCGGACCTCGACCTCGGGCTGGTGACCGAGCGGCTCGTCCCGCCGCGGGAGCAGGCGGTGATCCGGGAGGAGGCGATCCGCCTGCCGGGCGAGGGTCCGGCGGTGACGATCGGCTTCTACACGCCGGATCGGCTCGCGGGGCAGGATCCGACGCTCGGGATGGTCGAGACCGCTCGGTGCGGGTTCCGGCTGGAGGGGGCGCTCGATCCGTTTCGCC
>WJJW01000499.1 GCA_014729455.1 Candidatus Eiseniibacteriota bacterium | reverse complement strand
GGGCCGGACCGGTCCCGAGGGCTCGAGGGGACCCGGTCCCGGTCTCGCGGGAGCGATGTCCTGATTCCGGTGCGGATCATGGTCGAGCCGGGCCGAAGCCTTCGGCGGCGGAGCCGTCGAAGGGTCTTCGGCGAAGAAGACGTAAGCGTTCGCCGGCTGCGGGACGAGCCCGATCAGGAGCAGCCCGAGAAGAAACAGGACCAACGGACGGCTCATCAACATACGCGTCACCTCCCGAGATGTGCGTCGGTGATGCCGTGGCCCGGATCATGAGGGGCGAAGCCAGCGCGCGGAGATCGCCGGGCACGCCCCGACATCAGGCGCGCTCCCGCAATCCTCGACTCGGTCGATCGTCCCACGGTCTCTGGAAGCGCGCAGAGAATACTCCCGCCGGGTCGCTCTCGTCAAGGGCGCCTCCGCGGCGACTCGACGAGACCGGTCGTCCTCGTTGTGCGCGCCGACCGCCACCGGAGCCGACCCGGAGAAGATCGGTTGCGCTATGGTTGTCGAAGTTCTGATGGATCGAACCCGATCCGACCGATCGACCGTCGCATTGGAGGCTGTTCCCATGGGACTCGACGCCGCCCCGATCACATTCTCGATCCTCGGGATCACCATTCTCGCCAGCCTGGGCGCGTGGAGCAATCGTGCGCTGATGCATGGCCAGGTGTTGCAGCCGTACGCGGTGGTGCGATACGGACGCTGGCACCAGCTTCTCACCTCCGGGTTCCTGCACGCCAACGGAGCCCACCTGTTCCTGAACATGTTCACTCTGTTCTTCTTCGGGCCCCCGATGGAGCGCGCGCTCGGGAGCCTCGACTTCCTGGTTCTCTACGTCGGCAGCCTGCTCGCGGGGAGCTTCGCGACCCTGGCCTTCCACAAGGACGATCCCGGCTACCGAGCCGTCGGGGCGTCGGGGGCGATCAGTGGGGTGGTCTTCGGGTTCGTTCTGTTCCGACCCCTCGCGAAGATCTACCTCTTCCTGATCCCGATCGGGATCCCCGCGGTGCTGTTCGCGATCGGGTACCTCGCCGTCTCGCTGTACGGCGCCCGGACGAGGTGGGGGAACATCGGGCACACCGCCCATCTCGGCGGGGCCGTCGGAGGGATCGTCCTGACCGTGCTGCTCTACCCGCGGGTCGTCGGCATCTTCCTCTCCCACTTCCGTTGAAGCGGGTTCCCGAGCGGAATCGAGCGCCGGGCCGACCCGAGAGTCACCGGAGGGCCGGGAGGAGCCTCCAAGGCACCGAGCCGCGGGGCGATGGTCAGCTCCGGGGCCCGGACCCGCTGGCGTCGGAGAATCCCCCGCACGGTCTCGAGGGCGTTCCGAGGGTCGTTGTTGTCGCGGGCGGAATCCGGGTGGTTCGTGCTGAGGTGCCCCAGGATCACGTGGTGCGTCGCCTCGGTCGCGATCGTCGCGATCG
The DNA here is from genome assembly GCA_014729455.1 of Candidatus Eiseniibacteriota bacterium. Taxonomy (GTDB): domain Bacteria; phylum Eisenbacteria; class RBG-16-71-46; order CAIMUX01; family VGJL01; genus WJJW01. The sequence continues at coordinate 2,452 of WJJW01000499.1, read as the reverse complement.
CCTCCGCGCACTGGCGATTCGACAGGTGTCCGCGGTCGCTCGCGACCCAGGAGAGGTAGTGATGGTCGTGGAGGAAGCGGGGGTCGGCCAGCTTGCGGCGGACCGTCTCCTCGTCGTAGTTCGCCTCGAGGATCAGCCCGTCGACGCCGCGCAGCCGGGAAAGCCCCGCCTCCGGGACGGTCCCGAGGTCGGTCACGACCGCCGCCCGGACCCGGTCGGATTCGAAATGGAAGGCGACCGTCCGTCCGGTCCGCCCGGGTTCGCCGTGGGGGACGTCGATCGGGGTGATCTCGATCGCCCCGATCCGTCCGGGGATCGGCCGGGTCTCGCGGAGCTGCCTCCAGGAGCTGTTTCGGCCGCAGTGGGCCAGGCTCCGCGCCGTGGATGGATCGACGTGAACCGGGATCCCGAAGCGGCGGTTCATCGTCCCCGCCGCACGGTAGTGGTCGACGTGGGCGTGCGTGATCAGGATCGCGTCGAGCGATCGCGGATCGATCCCACAGGCGTACAGGCGCGCGGTCAGCTCCCGGGCGGAGGTCCCGCAGTCGACGAGGATCGTCGCGTCCCGGCCGGACACGAGGGTGGCATTGCCGGAGCTGCCGCTGGCCAGGGCGCGGAGCGTCAGCGACACCGCGCTAGAGCGTGAAGGTGAAGCCGTCGACGATCGCGCCGGGGGTGCGGACGCTTCCGGTCGACCGTTCCCCGTAGGTGTACGAATCGAGAAGGAGCTCCGGCTCCGCGGTGAGGCCGACCAGTCCCTCGCCGAAGATCCGGAACAGCGTCTCGTCGAACCGCATCACGTTCAGGGGCGCGACGATCTCGCCGTTCTCCACCCAGAACGTCGCGAAGCGGGTCATCCCCGTGATCCTGCCTCCGGGGCGGTCGGAGTAGTTCAGGTACCAGAGGTTGCTGACATAGATCCCCGTCCCGAGCGTCCGGAGGATCTCCTCCCTCTTCACCTTGCCCGGGGCGAGCTCGATCGACTCCGGGAACTCCATGGAGTTCGCCCCGTTCGTCTCGACTCCGTACTCCTTCGCGGAGCGGGGCGAGACGAGGAAGCTCGCATGGCGCCCGTTCTCGACCAGATCGACCGCCGCCGGCTTGATGAACCCTTCCGCCTGGAAGTTGGGCGCGACCCCGCTCTCGGTGTTCTCGCGAAGCGAGACCTGCTCGCTCAGGCGCGTCTCCCCTTCGATCAGCTTCAGAAGGGGGGACTGCTTGGTGCGGGCATCCTTCAATCCGAAGCCGCCCCAGGACATCATCTCGAGGAGCTCCTGGATCGCGACCGGCGAGAGGTAGACCCGGTACTGTCCCGGAGGGATCGTGCGCGCTTCCTTGGTCAGGACTCCGAGCTGCTCCGTCGCCTGCTCCATCTTCTCCCGGAAACGGGTCTCGTCCCACTCGAACCCCGCGTACGCCGACTTCACCGCCTTGTCGCCAGAGTGGTAGAGGCTCCAGTCGAAGTGGAAGCTGTAGGTCGTGTACCAGTTGCGCTGGCCGGTCGAGCTGGCGAAGCCGCGGTGGATCCCGCCGGCCGCGTAGATCCCGACCAGGTCCTTTCCCTCGGCCGCGCTCAGGATCGAGTCGATCGCTTCCTGCGCCTTCGGGAGACGGTCCTCTTGATGGCGCTCGCTCGATTGGACCTCGGTCGCGACCAGGTGGTGCGGGTCCTCCGGCAGGTGCGGAAGCCGCTCGCGGAGGTCCGCCAGGACCCCCTCGACCCGGGCCCGGTCGATCTCGAAGTCGCCCGAGAGGGCCGTCGTCCCGGCGGAGTGCCGCCGGCCGCGGGTGAGATCGAGCGTGAACGCGCGCTGCGTGACCCGGCCCGGCTGGCGGATCCGACTCCCGTTCAGCCGGACGAAGTCGGAGACCTCGCCCGAGTAGGTGGCCGTGAACGCCTCCGGTTCCTCGAGCAGACCGGTCAAGTGGTCGGCCAGGCGGTAGAAGTCCTTCTGCATCACGACACCCCCCCGAAGACGTCGACGCCGGTGAACACGCAGGTCGGCGAGGCGTGCCCGACCTGGATCATCTGGTTCGGCTCTCCCTTCCCGCAGTTCGGGGTTCCCATCACCTCGAACGTGCCGGGCTCCCCGACCATCTTCAAGCTCCGCCAGAAGGTCGCCGAGATCCCCCGGTAATTCGGGTTCTTGACGACCTCGGTCAGCCGGCCGTTCTCGATCCGCTGGCCCCACTCGCAGCCGAATTGGAATTTGTTGCGCGAATCGTCGATCGACCACGAGCGGTTCGTCTTCATGTACACCCCGTTCTCGATCGAGGCGATCATCTCCTCCAAGGTCGCGGTTCCCGGCTCGAGATTCAGGTTGGCCATCCGATCGATCGGAGGTCGGTTCCATCCGGATGCGCGCGAGCAGGAGACCCCCGGGAGTCCGGCCCGCGTCTGCGAGGTGATCCCGCCGAGCGTCGCCACGAGGATCCCGTCCTTGATGATGGG
>WJJW01000498.1 GCA_014729455.1 Candidatus Eiseniibacteriota bacterium | reverse complement strand
TCGAGCACGCGGGTGTCGACCTCGCCGGGCCAGCCGGCTCGCCGGTCCGCGCGGCGGCAGATGGAGTCGTCGAGATCTCCACCTGGGACGAGGCGTTCGGACATCTCCTCGTCCTGCGGCACGCGGGCGGGTGGAGCACGCGTTACGGACACAACGAGCGGATCCTCGTCGCGTCGGGGGATTCGGTCCGCGCGGGACAGCCGATCGCCCTGCTGGGGAACACGGGGATCAGCTCGGCACCCCACCTGCACTTCGAGACGGTAAAGGGGGAGACAGCGGTCGATCCGGCGGAGTACTTTCTTCCCTATCAGGACAGGTTCTCCGAGGGGCGGGACGGAGACGACTGAGGGCGCGGCGCGGAACCGATCCGCCGGGCGCCCGGCACTACGGGAGGACGGGAGATGTTCGGCAAACAGGAGGAATCGGGCGGAACGGTCCGGTCTCAATCGCTCATTCAGCAAGGGGTTGTCGTCCGTGGAGAGGTCCGCGCCGAGGGGGACGTCCGCCTCGAGGGAACGCTGGAAGGATCGATCCAGACGAAAAGCCGCGTCATCATCGGCGGATCCGGCGTCGTCCACGCCGACGTGGCTGCGTCGGAGATCCTGGTGATGGGGAAAGTGACCGGAAAGCTCAGCGCGAGCAAGCGGATCGAACTCCGCAAGGGGGCGCGCGTCGAAGGGGATCTCTCGACGCAGGCGCTGGTGATCGAGGAGGGGGTCTTCTTCCAGGGGATGTCGCAGATGAACGTCCCCGGAGCGGCGAAGCCGGACTCCGTCGCTTCCCCGCAGCCGGCCGAGCGGCGGGACCGGACCGGAAAGGACCACGCCGACACGCAGGGACGGGCGCTCTACAGCGCGAGCGGTTCGAAGAAGGGAGACTGAACTCCGGGTCCCTCCCGTCGAATCCCCATTTTCCACAGGAAGCGCCAACCGACTTGCAGACAACGTCCTGGCGGGCCGTCTCGACACGTTCTCCACAGCCGTCGTCCCCCGCGCTTCGCTTCCTCCGAACCCATGCGCCCACGCTCCGCTGGAGCGGCACCGCTCCGCGCGGACGGACGGAGGGGGTACACGGCCCGCCGGCCCGCGGAGACGACTCGGGACGGTCCGATTGACGCCCTCCGGGCCCGCGCCTTATGTTTATTGGGAGGATCGGCCGCTTGCGGCGCGAGGGCCTGAAGCTTGGATCTTCCCGCCGGGGGGTTGGGGTGGGTGACGGAAGGGTGGATATGCAACGCAAGATCTGGTTGCTGCTGGCTGTTCTCCTGGTCGTGTGGATCGGGGTGATCTCCTCGTGCAGCGAGGACTCGGTGACGGACTCCCGGGACGGGACCTTCCCGCAGACCGAGATCCTGTATCCCATTTCGACGGCGGACAATCGCATCGACATCTCCGATTCGATCGACGTCTACATTACCGCGACCGACGATCAGGAGGTCACGCGGGTCGAGTTGTGGACTTCCCCGGAGACCGAGTCGGAGGCGACGTTGCTGGCGACCCTGACCGAGCCGCTCCCCGATTCGGCCGTGCCGGACTCGCTGAAACCGGCGGACGGAAGACCGGTCTACGGGGACCGCTGGTACACCCGGCTGATCCGCAACGGAACCATCGTCCGGGTCTTCTCCCGCGCCTACGATCCGGAGGGGAACGCCACCCGGTCCGATCTAGTCATCGTGCGGATCCTCAACGAAGGGGGAGACCTGTTCCCGCCCGACGCGCAATTCACGATCTCCCCGCCGGCCGGGACCGTCGAGGACCTCTTCATGTTCGACGCGTCGTTGACGACCGACCAGATCGACGATCCGAGCCAGATCCTGGTCCGCTGGGACTTCGACGGCGATGGAACGTGGGAGTACGACTTCGACGATGAGATCTACGCCACGACCGAAGTCACGCACGACTACACCCTGCCTCGTGTCTACGATGTGATCCTCGAGGCGCGGAACACCTACCTCGTCAATCAGGTCGGACGCCGCCAGCGCTCGCTCGAGGTGACGAACGTCGGCGGGATTCCCGATCCTCTCGAGCCGCAGGAGATGATCCGGATCCCGGCGGGGATCTACTCGGTCGGCACCGCGGACACGAGCTCCCCATTCGCCGACGAAGACGAGTTCCCGCTTCATCGCACGAACCTGACGAACGACTTCTTCATTCGTCGCACCGAGGTGCCGAACCGTCTCTACATCCTCTTCCTCGCGGAGAAGATGGCGGGAGAGGAGCCGCAGGTGACGATCGAGGGGACGGACCTGGTCTACTATCCCGACCTCGTTCCACCGGTGGAGGAGGACAGCCTGCCGCGGACGATCGTGGATCTCGGGATCTCGAGGCTCTTCTACGACCCCGACGGCGATTCGATCGCGATCGAACCCGGGGATCGGAATCTCCCCGTCGTGGGCGTGAGCTGGTACGGGGCGAAAGCGTATGCGGAGAACTACGGTCTCCGGTTGCCGACCGAGCACGAATGGGAGATCGCCGCGAAGGCCGACTCGATGAACTGGATCTATCCCTGGGGAACCACCATCATGCCGGATCAGGCCAACTACAACCATCCCGAGAGCCCCGCGATGGTCCTGCCGATCGGATCCTATCCGGCCGCGCAGAGCCCGTTCGGGCTCCTCGACCTGTCCGGCAACGTGAAGGAGTGGGTCAAGGACTGGTACGCCGACTATCCGTCGGGACCCCAGACGAATCCGGAGGGCCCGCTCTCCGGCAACCGCAGGGTCATTCGCGGCGGCAGCTACCAGAACACGGCCGCCGGGGTCCGCGTGACGGCCCGCGAGGCGGGCGACCCGACCCAGAGATCCCCGCAGATCGGATTCCGAACGGCGTACACGGCCACGGAGTGATGCCCCGAACCTCTGCGGTCCACGGGGGATGACCCGCGTGAGGACCGGATCCGTCTGATGCACGACACGGGACCGCAGGACCACTCCGTCGCCCGCCTGCGGGCGGTGCTTCTTCTCACGCTCGGCTTCCTGATCGTCGAGGTGATCGGCGGCTTCCTGTCGAACAGCCTCGCCCTGCTGTCCGACGCGGGGCACATGTTCTCCGACGTCACCGCGCAGGTCCTCGCGCTGGTGGCGATGACCCACCGGCTCCGCCCCCCCGACCCGAAGCGGACCTACGGCTACCGCCGCATCGAGGTGGTCTCCGCTCTGGCCAACGGGATCCTCCTGGGCGGCGTCGCGGTCCTGATCGCGATCGAGGGGGCGAAGCGGTGGAGCGAGCCTCCGGAGATCCGCGGCGGGATCATGCTCGGCGTGGCCTGCGTGGGGCTCTGCGTCAACCTGATCGGCATCGCGCTCCTGCACGCGGGGAGCCGGCACAGCCTCGGCGTGCGCGGTGCATTCTTCCACCTCATCGGAGACGCGATCGGAAGCGTCGGCGCGATCGGCGCGGCGATCGTCATCGCGCTCACCGGATGGACCCGGGTCGACGCTCTGGCCAGTTTCGGCATCGCCGTCCTGATCCTGATCGGCGCCGGCCATCTCATCCGCGAAAGCGTGCACATCCTGCTCGAGGGGGTTCCACGGCACATCGACGTCAAGGAAGTGGAAGCGCGTCTGAACGAGGTCGCCGGGGTCGTCGGCATCCACGACCTGCATGTCTGGAGGATCGGCAGCGACTTCGATACGCTCACCGTTCATCTCGTCGTCGCGGATCGGACCGATCCGTGGACGGTCACGGGGAAGGCGAGGCGGATGCTCCGCGAACGGTTCGGCATCGATCACAGCACGATCGAAGTGGATGATCCGAGAGGCGGAGGCTCGCCCGGTTGCGCGGGGACGATCTGCGAACGGGAGGACGGATAGGATGAACCCGACGCTCCAGAAGTGGGGAATCTCGCTCCTGCTGGTCGTCGTCTCGTGGCTGCTCTTCGGCACGGCCCAGGACCACACGCGGCTCGGTCCCCCCGAGAGCGAGCTGATCTGGGACAACCCCGCCGTGGCCGAAGGAGAGGTCCTCCCGATCCTGCAGGGAAGGTGGCAGGCGGGGGAGTACCGCCCGCAGGTCCGGCCGCTCGCGACCGCGTTCCGGGCGGGGGAGCACGCGCTGTTCGGCTACGACCGGGGTGGATACCAGCAGATCCAGGTGCTCCTGCACGGGGTCGCGGCGATTCTCGTGTTCTTCCTGCTGCTGCGGTGGCTGGCGTCCCCGTTCCTCGCCGCTCTCGGAGGGCTCCTGTTCGTCGTCCATCCGGCGGCGACCCACTCGGTCCTCTACCTCGGGGGTCTCTCCGAGATCCTGGCGACGATCCTCTTCCTCGGCGCGCTCCTCGCCCTCACGACGTACGACGAGCGGAACCGGGGCGCGGGGCTCCTCTTCCCCCTCGCGCTGGGGGCGATGCTGACCAAGGAGACCGGTTTCCTCCTGCCGCTCGTCGCACTCGGGATTCTCGTGGCAGACCGGTCGCGGCCGCTTTCGATCGCTCGCCGGTTCCGGCCGGTCGGCCTGGCCCTGCTCGCGGCGATCCTCTACCGGATCCTCGTGATCGTGACGACCACGGAGGCGTACCGCAGGATCCCCGCGGTCGATCCCACCAGCGGGGAGCCGCATCTCTCCCTGCTTCTCGAGGGACTGGGCGGGATCGCGGTGCAGGGAAGCCTCGTCTTCCTTCCACTCCGGCTGAGCCACGATCACTCGTGGCTGCTGCTCCTGGAAGGGGCCGAGAGGGTCGCGTACGTCGCCGCCGGAGTCCTTCTCTCCGCGTTCCTGCTGTTCGTCGCATATCGAAGGGGTGGGGAGAGAGCCCGCACGGGGCTCGCCCTGCTCGCGATCCTTCCCCTGCTCGCGCCGGCGCTGGCGCCCTGGATCGACGGTTCGCTCGGGAGCGAGCGGCACCTCTACCTCGCGCTGCCCGGGTTCATCGGACTCCTGCTTCTTCTGGGGCGGGCGATCGCGCGACGCTGGCCGGCGCGCCGCTCCATGCTGGTCGGGATCGGTGTCGGGATCGTGCTCCTGTTCGGAGTGAAGAGCTCCGACCGGGTCGACGAGTTCGCCTCGATCGACACGCTGCTGGCCGCGGATCGCGAGACGTATCCGGAGAATCCGCAGATCCACTTCGAGATCGGAAACCGGTACATGCGGGGAGGCGACTTCGAGTCCGCGGTGCAGGCGTACCGGCGGGCGCTGGCCCTGCATCCCCGGTTCGCGCTCGCCGGCGTCAACCTCGGGGTGGCGTACATCGCGCTCGAGGAGTGGGGCCTCGCGCTACGGGCGCTCGATCCGGCGGCCCGCCTGTCGAAGCACGTGCGGTCGCTCCGGCTCGTGGATGCCCGCGCCCACTACCACGC
>WJJW01000497.1 GCA_014729455.1 Candidatus Eiseniibacteriota bacterium | reverse complement strand
GCACGGCACCGCACGCCGAATCCGACTCCTGCTACCGTTTCGACGTCGCCCGGATCTGGGAGAAGTTCGAGACGCGTCCGCTCGGCTGGTCCGTCGGCAGTCCAGAGGATCGCGCGAGCCGCGGCGTCTGGGAATGGGTCGAACCGGTCGGCACCGATGCGCAGCCCGATTCCGATTGCAGCCGGTACGGCCGGTGTTGCTGGGTCACGGGCCAGCACGTTCCCGGAACCGAGACCGGCGCCGACGACGTCGACGACGGCCTCACCACGCTCGTCAGCCCCGGCTACGACCTCGCGGGGAGCGCGACCGCCCGCGTCCGCTACTGGCGCTGGTTCTCCAACGACAAGGGGGCCTGGCCGGGAGAGGACCTGTGGATCGTGGAGGCGCGCAACGACGGGGGGCCGTGGCGGGAGATCGAATCGACGCCCGTGTCGAGCAACGCGTGGGTGCTCGTCGAACGGGATCTCCAGGAGCTGTTTGGCACCGATCCGGGGGTCGTCACCTTCCGGTTCATCGCGACCGATGAGGGGTACCCTTCGTGCGTGGAGGCCGCGATCGACGACTTCACGTTGCTCGCCGATCCTCGTCGTCCGGTGGCGACGCACGCCGGTCCCGCGCCGCGGATCGCAGCACCGACCCCGAACCCGTTCCGAGCCGGCACGACGATTCCGATCGTCATGAACCGGCCGTTCCGGGGCGCGGTCGGCGTGTTCGACATCCGCGGACGCAGAATCGCCTCCTTGAGGGTGGCGGAGACGATGTCGGGCCGGCACGACCTGTTCTGGGACGGGCGGCGGGAGGACGGCTCCCGGGTGCCATCCGGCGTGTACTTCGTGCGGCTGCTCGGAACGCCGGAGGCTCGAACGCACCGAATCGTCGCGGTCCGTTGAGGCGACCTCCCGGCGGATTCTTGCGCAAGCCGTCCCCTTAGACTCTCCGGTACGGCATGTCCCGCTCCGGACGGTCGGCCGGAATCCTCTCTCCTTTCAACCCCGTGCTAGACTGGCCGCGGTCCACTTCACGGCCGGGGGGAAGCAATGCCGCCGACGAATCGAACGAAACGAGCGCGAAACGTCGCGGGTCCTCTCGGGGTGATGCTCCTGTTCGCGGTCGTACTGCTGATCAACGCGTGGGTGGTCGATGACGCTTACATCACGTTTCGCGTCGTCGACAACCTCCTGAACGGCCACGGACTGACGTGGAACGTCTCGGAGAGGGTGCAGGCGTATACGCATCCACTCTGGATGTTTTTCGTCACCGGCGCGGTGGCGTTCACCTCGGAGTTCTTCTTCACGGCAATCGTCTTGTCGTGCGTTCTGACCTTGGCGGCGCTGCTCCTCGCATGGGTGCTGGTCACGCGGGGGTTTCGGGAAGATCACTGGAGGGGCTATCTCCTGGTCGTCGCGATTCTCTCTTCGAAGGCGATCCTCGACTACGCTTCCTCGGGACTGGAGAACTCCCTCTCATACCTGATCGCAGCGGTGTTCGTGGTCCGGGTCCTACGCATGGACGAGGACGAAGGAGCGAGCGAACGGGGTCTGACCGGGGCCGTGCTGCTGGCATCGCTCGCGTTCGTGAACCGACAGGATACCCTTCTCTTGTACGTTCCCGCTCTCGTCTACCTTCTCCTCTCGACACGGGTCGTCTCCGGTTGGCGACGCGTTCGCGCGGTCCTCGTCGGAACCATCCCCGCGACGGGATGGCTGCTGTTCGCCCTCTTCTACTACGGGTCTCCGTTCCCGAACACGGCCTACGCGAAGGTCCTGGCGACAGGCTTCCCCCTCTCCTGGAGGATCGAGCGAGGACTCGAGTACCTCTGGAACAGCATATCCTGGGATACCGCCGCGTACGTCGTTCTCGGTTTCGGGTTGTACTTCGCCGTGCGACGACTCCCCCGCGCGGCCATCGCGATCATCGCGGGGGTGTTGCTCTACATGCTGTTCGTCGTCCTCTCGGCCGCTTCCGCCACGCACCTGAGCGGGCGGTTCTTCGCCGTCCCGCTCTTCGTGGCCACGGTCCTGTTCGTGAAAGGAGTCCCGAGCCGTCGATTCGGGGTCGCGGCGCTCGTGATCCTCGTCGCCTACATGGGCTGGAGCCCGATCTCCGCGATCAAGTTCGGAACCCCGTTGTACCGGCCCTACGCGCAGAATCCCAGCTACATCGACGCGAAGTGGTACGTCGTGAACGAGGGCGCCGGTCTTCTGGCCTGGCGACCGGGGATCGAGATGCCGGATCACGATTGGTACCGCTACGGGAAACGGATCCGGTCACGACCGGGAAGGGTGCACGTGGGTGGGGCGTACGGAAGCGAGCCGATCGGATACGCCGGCTTCGCCGCGGGACCGGGAAAGCACCTCGTCGACAAGGTCGGGCTGAGCGATCCATTGCTGGCGCGGCTGCCGGCGATCCAACCGGATCGGATCGAGGATTGGAAGTCGGGGCACTTCCACCGGCGGATCCCCGCCGGCTACGTGGAATCGCTCCGGGCGCGGGAGAACCGGATCCGGAACCCGGGAATTCGGCGTTACTACGAAGTGGTCTATGCGGCTACGCGTGATCCGATCTTCGCTCGCGCGAGGCTAGAGGCGGTGCTGAAGATGAACTTCGGACGGGATGCGGAGTTTCCCTGATCGCCGAGATCCCCGACCGGCCGCCCGTTGTCGCCTCATCAGAAACGCTCGCCGACGGCATTAGCGATCCGAACCCGCATGCGCTTCGGTTCCCACGGCGGGTGATCTATCCTCGAGTGGACGGAAAAGGTCATGGACTTGGCTCCGGACCCCTGGCCTCTCTTGGGCGAGCGACTGTGAGGGTGCGCGGCGAGGGGGGGGAGGTCGGGATCTCGGAGGTGCTCTATCCCCGGGAGGCTCGCCATGTCTCGGATCCCGATCGCCTCGAGTCGCATTTCTTTCCGTGTTCTTCTCGTACTCATTCTGTCGTGCGGGGCCACACTGCCCGCAACGACCGCCGAGCCGATCACCGACTCTGACGCTCCGAATCGGGAAGAGACCCGAGACGGCGTGTTCGAGCGTGTCGGCATCTGGCCGTACGGCCAGTCGCTCGCCGTATCGGTCGATGAGGGAAGAGGCCTCGCCTTCGTCGGAAGCGGCGGCGCCGTCCTCGTGCTCGACATCGAGGATCTCGCCGACCCGCAGCTCCTCTCCGACTCCATTCACACTCTGGGTCTCGTGCTGGATGCCTGCTACGACCCTGCGACCCAACGGCTCTTCCTCGCGTGCGGCGAGGGGGGACTGGAGATCTGGGACGTCGCGGACCCATCCGCTCCGCAGCTTCTCCTCAACAGGGAATCGCCCGGTAACCCCCTCGGGAGCGACCTCGACGCCGTCGAGGTGTCCGGACGCTTCGCCATCATCGACTACGGTGGAGGCGGAATCCGGGTCCTCGACGTCAGCGATCCGACCCATCCGGTCCACGTCGGCGGTTCGTCGGAAACGGGGAACGGAAACTTCGACATCTTCCTCGCCAAGGGCGGCTACCTGCACGCCGTCGGAGCCCAACGCTACCTCCGGTTCCGACTCGACGCGAACGGACAGCTCCACGTCAACGGCAGCATTCCGGACCATCTGGGAAGCGGCCCCGTGATCACCGGTTCGAATGACGTCGCCTATATGGCGCGGGGCGGAGAGATCTGGGTCCTCAATCCCGAGAGTCTCAATGACCCGATCTACGATACCTATCCATCCGGATACAACATCAGCGACATGGATGTGCAGGGGGACTACCTCTACTACTCGCGGGACTTCAATCATGAGGTGGTCATCGTCGATGTATCGAACCCATACGAAGTGTCCAAGGTCGGCGCCTATACGTTTCCCGACCATTGGAACGGTGCCCCGAAGGCGATCGAGCTGGCAGGACCGACGGTCCACCTCGGGGGAGGATACTCGGGTTGGGTCGCGCTCGATGCGTCGAATCCGATGCATCCGGACCTCGCCGGCAACTACGAGACCTTCTCCCGCACTTTCGACGTGGAGCGGCGCGGCGACTACGCCTATCTGGCCGAGCATGACGACGGGGTTCTGGTTCTCGACCTGACGGACCTGACGGCGCCGCTTCTGGTCGGCCAGTACGACACACCGGGATTCACGCAGGATACGGACATCGTGGAAAACCTGTTGTACGTCGCCGATGCGGACGGCGGCCTGCGGATCGCCGATCTGTCGATCGATCCGACGGCCCCGGCGGAGATCGGCGTGCTGGGCATCGACCAGCCGTACGAGGTAGAGGTCCAGGGGGAGTTCGCCTACATCATCGACTTCGTCATCGACGGATCGGACTGGCTGCGAATCGTCGACGTCTCAGACCCGGAGGCGCCCGTCGAGCGGGGATCCCTCTTGCTACCGGCAACCGTGCAGAGCATCGAGCCGGCCGGGGACCACGTATACGTCGCGGCGAGGAACGCCGGCATGCGGGTCATCGACGTCTCCGATCCCGACTCTCCCGTCGAGACGGGCTCCTACGAAGCTCCGGAAGTGCATGACGTGGACGTCGTCGGCGACCGGGCGTACCTGAGCTCGTCCGACTATGCGAGCGGCTTCCTGACCCTGGACATCAGCGATCCGGAGAACCCGGCGCTGATCAGCAGCTACAATGATCCGGGGGTTCCGTTCTTCGACGTCGAGACGATCGGGGACTTCGCCTACCTGACCGTCCCGACGTACAACCAGATCTACATGCTGCATCTGGCTGACGAGGAGAACCCCCTCCAGTTGGGACGGTACGTCACTCCCGGGCTCCTCCTGGACGTCGCGCCGTCGGACAGCCTGATCCTCGTTCCGGATGGATCGGCAGGCCTGCGGATTCTCGAGAATCTGCTCTACAGCACGCCGGGTGGAGGCGTGGGTTGGGAGGTACTCGCGAGCGGCACGACGCAGCACCTTCGAGACGTCTGCTTCGTGGATCGTCTGACCGGTTGGGTCGTCGGCGACGACGGGACGGTCCTCTCGACGATCGACGGGGGGGACCACTGGGTCCAGCAGGAGGTCGGGACCTCCGAGGACCTTCACGCGGTCCATTTCGCGGACCCCGCGGTCGGCTGGATCGGGGGACGGCAAGGGGTGATGCGGAAGACGACGAACGGCGGCCAGAGCTGGACGTCGCAGGCGAGCGGAACCGACCGACTGCTCCTGGATCTCCACTTCGAGGGGACGGAGATCGGCTGGGCGGTTTGCACGGGCGGGGAGATCCGCCACACCACCGACGGGGGCGCGTACTGGGGAGCTCAGCAGAGCGGAGTGACCGCCACGCTCGCCGCTGTCGACTTCACGGATCTGGAGCACGGTTGGATCGCGGCGGACTCGGACGGGTTGATGCTCAAGACCGAGAACGGCGGCGCGAGCTGGTCGATTCGGTATCTGCCGACGGACGCGCGACCGTCCGGAGTCTCCTTCGTGGACGACGCGACCGGCTGGGTCTGTACGTCGGACGCCTCGGTCTTGAGGACGCAGGACGGCGGGTTCACGTGGACCGAGCAGCACCTGGAAGACGAGAATCCGGCCTGGAACCTCAACGACATCCAGTTCGTCGATCCCTCGCACGGCTTGACCGTCGGGGCGCGCCTGATCGAAGGGCGCAGCTACCGAACGCAAGACGGCGGTTCGAGCTGGACCGAAGTCTACGGAGCGCACGAGAGCTACCTCCAGGCGCTCCACCTGGTGGACGCGCTCCATGGTTGGGCCGTCGGTCACGACGGCGCGATCCTGCGGTTCGCACCGGTCTGGACGTCGATCCCGGAAGAAGAGGAGCGGATCGGCTCCGCGGACGCGAATGTCCGGTTGCGGATCCTGCCGAACCCCTCGTCATGGGGGTCCGAGGTGCACTTCCGACTTCCGGCGGCCGGTCCCGTTCGACTCGACGTCTTCGGGGCGCATGGACGACGTCAGGCGACGCTCGTCGATCGCCGTTTCGAGGCTGGCGAGCATGCAATACCCTGGGCCGGTCGAGACGATGAGGGACGCCGTCTCGGCACGGGAGTCTACTTCGTTCGTCTCGTTACGGATCAGGCCGCATCCGTGCGCAAGCTGGTGCTGCTGCGCTAGGCAGCGGTCCCGAACGCGATCTGATCCGAAGATCTCGGCGGCCTCGTGGCCGGTGAGGCACTTCGGGAGGACGCAGAAGAGGGGACTTGGAGGAGACGTCGGCCGGGTCGTGCCGTGGCGGGATGACGGCGAAGCCGTGGCGTCGGGTTCTCTTCGCGTGCGTCTTGACCGGTAGGTGTCGCCGATCCCCGCAGAGGGATTCCTGCCCGGCTCCTTCGTGACCCACTCGATCCTGCTCGTTCTTTCGCTCGTCCCGATCCGTGTTTTCTCGGGCGACCGCCGGCCCGGGCGTGATCCGCCGAAACGAACCGAACCTTTCCGGTGTCCCCTCCGTAGACCCACCCTGTGACCCGGTTCCCGTCGCGGTACGCAAGCGACGCCGGGATGGATCACGTGCGGCTTCGGCGGGCGCCGGGCGTCGCTGATCTGGTGGACGGATCGACCGACGATGCACACACATCGGCCGTGGATCGAGGAGGAAACGATGCGAGGTCTCAGTAGAAGCTCCAGCCACGTGGTCGTGGGGGCGATCTTCGCGGCGCTGATCGTGACACCGCTGTTCGGCTCGAAAGCGGGGGCCGCCGACCTCGAGGCGGAGCTCGACTCGATCCTGGAGGAGGTCTTCGCTCCGGATCACGTCCCGGGCGCGGCGGTCGCCGTGGTGCGGGGCGAAGAGGTCGTCTACACGAGAGGGTTCGGCACCGCCGACGTCGAATCGGAGCGACCCGTGACACCGGAGACGGTCTTCTACATCGCCTCCTCGACGAAACCCTTCCTGGGGCTGGCCGCCCGGATCCTCCATGAGCGCGGGACGATCGATCTGAACGAATCGTTGAAAGAGTACTTGCCGGACGTCCGGCTCGCGGAACCTCTCGATCCCACGGCGATCACGCTGCTGGATCTGTTGACGCACACTCACGGGATCGAGAACGACGGGCCCGTGACGTTTCGCACCGCCTATACGGGAGAGTTCACGCCGGCACTCCTGATCCGGCTTCTGGAGGAGCACGGCCCGGCGGAGAAGGGGAGGGAGTTCGAGTACGGGAACCTCGGGTACAACGTGGCGAGCCTGGCTTTGGATGCGAACCTCGACGAAAACTGGAAAGAGGTCCTCCGCAGCGAGATCTTCGAACCCCTCGGGATGGCTTCGACGACGGCCAACGTCTCCGAGGTCCCTCGGGCGCGGCTCGCGATGCCGCACGGCGCCGAGCCGGACGGCTTCCGTCGGCTTCCGTACGGCAAGGAGGACGCGAACATGCACGCGGCGGGCGGTCTGGTCAGCACGGTCACCGATCTGGCGCGCTGGCTGGAGGTGAACATCAACGACGGACGGATCGACGGGCGCAGGGTGTTCGCCCCCTCGGCGATCCGCGCGACCCACCGGGAGCTGGTCGAGCAAGACAGCCGCTTCATCGGCGTCCATCGAAGTGGCTACGGAATGGGCTGGGCCATCGGGTCGTACGACGACGACGTCCTTCTACAGGGGTTCGGGGGCTACACCGGGTTCCACTCCCACGTCTCCTTCATGCCGGAGCACGACGTCGGGATCGTGATGCTCGTCAACGCCGGTCGGCTGGGGGCGTTTCTGGCGGACATCGGTTCCCGGGCCGTGTACGACCGCCTTCTCGAAAAGCCGGAGAGCGACTCGACCTGGGTGGCGGAGAGGACCAGGTTGAAGGAACAGATGGCGCGATTCCGAGGAATGATCCGCGAGGACCGGGATCGAAGGGCCGCCCGTTCCCAGGAGCTGCCCCGGCCGCTGGGCGACTACGCCGGCACGTACGAGAACCCTCTGCTGGGAACGATGACCTGGAGCGTGGCGGATGGAAAGCTCGCCGTTCGGATGGGGGTCCAGCGGAG
>WJJW01000496.1 GCA_014729455.1 Candidatus Eiseniibacteriota bacterium | reverse complement strand
CCTTCACGACGCCGGTCGCATTCGAACCGGCCGACACGAACGAAGCCGACGACGTCTACACGCACTGCGGACCGTAGTCGGCGCCGCGACGGAGACCGAACGAGCGGTCCCGGGGGATCCCCCGGGACCGACGGTCACTCCGCCCAGCGGGCGAGGAACGCCGACGGCTTCCCGCCCGCCTCGGAGAACTCCCCGCCGACGTAGAGGGACCCGTCGTGAACCTCCAGGGCGATCCCTTCCCCGTTCAGGCCGGTCCCGAGCGGACCCCAGGCAGCCCCGTCCCAGCGGGCGATCCGATTGACCGCCACGTCTCCGGATGCGGTGAACCGGCCCGCCGCGATCAGATCTCCCCGGTAGATCTCCAGGGCCGCGACCTCGTCGTTGAATCCGGAACCGATCGGGGACCACGCGGAACCGTTCCAGCGGGCGACGCGGAGCGCTTCGGCGCCCCCGGCGATGGTGAACGAGCCCGCGGCGATCAGGTCCCCGTCGAGCTCGGCGAGCGCCAGCACCTCGCCGTTCGTCCCCTCCCCGATCGGGCTCCAGTCTCCCGCGGCCCATCGGGCGATCCCTTCGGCGGGAAGACGTCCGGCCTCGCTGAAGTTCCCCGCGGCGATCAGGTCCTCCTCATGGATCAGCAACGCATCGACCGTTCCGTTGGTGCCGAAGCCCAGAGGAAACCAGGCGCTCCCGTCCCAGCCGGCCGCGTTGGGGGAGGCGGGATCGAGCCCGCCCGCCGTCTCGAACGCCCCGCCCAGGAAGAGATCCTCTCCGTCGGTCACGAGAGCATGAACCGGCCCGGTCGCTCCCGCGCGCGGTCCGTCCCAAACGGAGCCGTTCCACCAGGCGATCCGCTCGGTCTGCTCGACTCCGAAATCGGTGAATTGTCCCCCCGCGATCAACAGTCCGTCATCGCTCGTCAGGGCCAGCACCGACTCGTTCGCGCCGGTGCCCAGCGGACTCCAGCCGTCGCCGTCGAAACGAGCGATCCGCGCCGCCATGGTCCCGCCCGCGTCGGTGAAGCTGCCGCCCGCGTAGAGACGACCCTCGTGCACGTGGAGTACGTTGACCGCGTCGTTCAGGCCGATCCCGCCCGGGGATGGAGCGAAGTCCGCGGACCAGTTCTCGTCTTCCTGGATGGGGGGCGACGTCGTCACGGTAACGACGTTCGACAGAACCGACCAGTTGGGTACCTCGTCGGCGGCTTTCACTCCCACCGAGACGAGTGTGTCGGGCTCGAGGCCGAAGATCCGGACCTCGTGCTCCGTGCCGGGCGGCCCCGGCATCGGCGGGTCGACGAACTCCATCGCCGACCCCCAGCTCGCCTCGGTGATCGCGAAGTTCGCATACCGGATCTCGTAGGATGAGGCGGTCCCCTCCTCGCCGTCGTCGCCGGGGGCGGACCACGTCACCCGAACGCTCGTCGGTCCCGTTTCCACGGCGACGAGATCGTCCACCGCAGCCGGCGGGACGACGTCGATCTCCGGATCGGTCGCGTCGTCGTCGTCCGAGCAACCGGTCCCCGTGAAGGGAAGAAGGAACAAGAAGAACCCCGAAACAACCATCGCGTACCGGGTGAGCGCACCGCGCCGGCGAAGGTGTCGCCCTCTCGCAATCATGCATCCTCCTCGCGTGCCGGCCGCCGGTCTCATTGCCGCCGACGGCCATAGGCCCTGGATTGTCCGCGCTCGTTCTTTCCCAGAATATGGAATCCGGGAGGACGGGGTCGAATCGACGGGGGCCGGTTCTCCCCCGAGCATGCAGTACGGGTTTCCGGTACAATCGCTCCACCGGAAGGAGTCCTCATGCACCGCACGATCATCGCGCGATGCCCGACCGTTGTCGTTCTCGCGCTCTGCCGATTCCTCTCCGCCGGCCCGGTGGAGGCCGCGGAAGGTCACCCGCCTCCCGAGGAATGCACGATCGCCGTCGTCGCCGGATCCGCGACTCCGGACGGACGCCCGCTCCTCTGGAAGAACCGGGATGCGCACGAATGGTCGCATGAGGTTCGCTATTCCGAGGGAGACGGCTACGCGCACGTCGACATGTCCGCCGTGGACGACACGGCGAGCACGCGCATCGGGATCAACGAGACCGGATTCGCGATCATCAACGCCACGGCCAACAATCTCCCCGACTCGCTCTTCGAGGGGTACTTGAACGGCACGCTGATGAAGGAGGCGCTTCGAAGCTGCGCCTCCCTGGCCGACTTCGAACAGCTCCTCGTGGTCACCGGCCTCGTCGGCAGGAACACCCCCTCCTCGATGGGCGTGATCGACGCGCTGGGAGGGGCGGCGATCTACGAGGTCGGCAACCACACCTTCGTCGGCTACGACGCCAACGATCCACAAACCGCCCCGGACGGATTCCTCGTCCGGGCGAACTTCGGATTCAGCGCCGATACCTCCGGCGTGTCGACGACCCGCTTTCTGCGCGCGAGCGCTTTGCTCGCCGAGGCGAAGGCCGAGGACCGCCTCGACCTCGAGGCGCTCCTGGCAACCGCTCGCGACCTCTGGACTCCGGAGGTCGATCCGTATCCGCTGCCCTGTGACACGGGTCCCCCGCAGGCCCCCCACCTGACCGGATACGTCGACGCGCTGCACACGCTGAACCGTTCGAAGACGGTCTCGTTCGGCGTGATCCACGGGATCGCTCCGGGCGAGGATCCGCGCCTGACGACCTTCTACGCCGCCCCGGGACAGCCGGCCGTGACCCCCGCGTTTCCCGTCTGGGTGGCCGCCGGTCCGACGCCGCCCGAGCTGGACGGGCCGCTCGGCTCACCCCTCTCCGACCTCTCCTATGAACGGTGCGTCGAGTCGTACGCTCATCCGATCTGGCGCTGGTGGATCCACACGAACTACCTCGTCCACAGCGACCGGGAGGATGGTTTCCTCGTACGGGTCCGACAGATCGAGCAATGGATGCTCCCCGAAGTGGCCGCGCACCTCGACCGGTGGAGGACCGAGGGGATCGATCCCGCCGAGATCGCGGCCGTCCAGCGGCAGGTCGCCGCCGCCGCGTTCGACGAGTACGCCGCCCCGGTCTCCGCGCCGGTCTCCGTGGAACCGAGCGAGACCGTCGAGACCGCGCCGCAGCTCCTCTGCCGTCCCAACCCGGCACGGCGGACGGTCCGGATCGAACGGCGCGGATTCGATCTCGGCCGGCGGTCGGTCTTCGTCGAGATCTTCGACGTCTCCGGACGTCGGATCCGCCGCCTCCCCCTCCCGCCGGCGGGAACGGTCTGGGACGGGCGCAACGCTCTCGGCACCCCCGTCGCCCCGGGGGTCTATCTGATTCGGCCGCAAGGGATTCCCGGGTGCGGCTCCCGGCCGGTCCACATCCTTCCATGAGAGGCTCCGCTCGGTCCTGACCGCACCGACCGCGGCCGGTCACGCGGGACCGCTCCGTTCCGTAGGAAGGGGATTCGATGCGGTACGATCACCAGTCACCTTCGAAGAAGAGAGGAGGGACAGACGCGATGAGGACCATTCTGATGGCGGCTCTTCTGTGGGCCGGCCTCGCGCTGTCCGTGCAGGCGGAGGAGCCAAAGAGCATGAGCAACGAGGCGAAGCGAACGAATCGTGAAGTGGCCACCCTGGGAGGCGGTTGCTTCTGGTGCATCGAGGCGGCCTTCGAGGAGCTGGCGGGAGTCGAGAGCGTGGTCTCCGGGTACTCCGGCGGCGACCTGCCGAACCCGAGCTACCAGGCGGTCTGCACCGGAACGACGGGGCACGCCGAGGTGGTCCAGGTCACCTTCGATCCCGAGGTCCTCTCCTACGCGGATCTCCTGCGGATCTTCTTCACGATCCACGATCCGACGACGCCCAACCGCCAGGGGGCCGACGTCGGCACGCAGTATCGCTCGGTGATCTTCACCCACTCCCCCGCGCAGCGGGAGGCAGCGGTCCAGGTCATCCGGGAGCTCACCGAACGCGAGGTCTGGGACGACCCGATCGTCACCGAGGTCACTTCGTTCGACGAGTTCTACGCGGCGGAGAAGTACCACCAGCAGTACTACGAGAACAACCAGAACCAGCCGTACTGCCGAGCCGTGATCGAGCCGAAGATCATCAAGCTCCGCAAGGAATTCAAGGACCGCCTCAAGAAGGACTGAGGACCGGACGGTGCGGGATCCCGGCGCGGGGCCGGGATCCCGGACGTACTTCCCTTCCTACTTCGTCCGGATGACGCGACCCGTCCGCGTCGCCTCCTCGGTCGTCAACCGGGAGAGGTACACGCCGGTGCCGACCGGCCGACCGGCGTCGTCCCGACCGTCCCACAGGACCACTCCGGCTCCCGCTTCCGAGCTTTGATCGAGAAGCGTCCGCACCTTCCGCCCGGTCGGGTCGAAGATCTCGATCCGCACGCGGCCGGGGGCCGGCAGCACGTACCGGATCCCGGTCTGCTGCACGAACGGGTTCGGTGCGCTCGGCAGAAGCCGCAACGTGCCGGCCGCGATCGCATCGTCCCCCACGCCCGCCGGGATCTCGTACAGAAGGTTCTCGAGGATCAGGACCCCCGCTTCCGCGTTCGAGACGAAGAGGTACTGATCGTGGGCGGTGATCTCGACGATGTCTCCGGCCGGGACGTACAGCTCCACCCTGACCGGGCTCGCCGGGTCGCTGATGTCGAAGAGGTGCAGCTCGCTGTACGTCTCGCTCGTGCACACGTAATCACCGTGAACGTCCAGATGGAACGGCGACCACCAGGCTTCCTCGAAGCTCCCGATCGGTTGCGGGTTCTCCGGATCGGTGATGTCGAGCAGGAAGAGCCCGCCGTCGAAGCCGCCGAACGAGGCGACGACGAGCATCTCGTCCTTCACGGCCACGTCCGTCACGCTGCTCAGAGCATACGAACCGATCTCCTGGGGCGCCTCCGGATCGGAGATGTCGAGGATCCGCACGCCCCCGTCGTCCCCGGCGACGTACAGGTAGTCCCCGTACAAGGCCATCTCCCACATGACCCCGTCCACCTGGAACTGCAAGGAGCCGACTTCCTGGGGAGCCGTCGGATCGGCGACGTCGAAGATCCGTAGATCGTCCCTCTGATTCACGCCCGCGTCGATCAAGTACACGTAGCTGCCGCGAACGAGCACCCTCCAGGCGTTGAGCCCGCCGACCGTCCCGATCTCGTCCGGCTGAGCGGGATCGGCCACGTCGAAGATCCGCAAGCCTCCCGTCCAGTCGGCCACATAGGCCAGACCGTCCTGGTGGGCGACGTCGCGGGTCTCCGCCAGGCTCCCGGTGCTGGCCACGTGCTGCGGGTCGCTCAGGTCGGTGACGTCGAGGACGGTCAGACCGTTCGCGGAGTTCGCGACGTAGGCGTAGTCCCCCGCCACCTCGATCTGCCAAGCGATCGAATAGACATCCGGGTACCCGCCCGCCTCGAGCGGATTCGCCGGGTCGGAGACGTCGATCACCTTCAACCCTTCGATCCGGTTGGCCACGTAGGCGTAGTCTCCCGAGACCACCAGGTCCCGCGGAGTGCGGGGCAGCGAGAGGAATCCCAAATGGCTCGGGCTGTTCGGCACCGCGACGTCGAGCACCTGAAAGCTCTCGCTGTTGATCACGTAGGCAAGCCCGTCACGGACCACGATCTCGTTCACCCCGTTGGTGTTGATCGTCGCCCACGGCGGAAACCCCGGCTCGAGAAGGTCGAGGATGTAGACATAGCCCGCATA
Source organism: Candidatus Eiseniibacteriota bacterium (assembly GCA_014729455.1). Classification (GTDB taxonomy): domain Bacteria; phylum Eisenbacteria; class RBG-16-71-46; order CAIMUX01; family VGJL01; genus WJJW01. Next base: position 4,592 of record WJJW01000496.1, on the reverse strand, counting down.
GCCGACGTAGGCGATCTCCTCGGTCCCGAAGACCGCACCGGAGCCGAAGTCGAAATCCCTCGTTCCGGTCGTGTTCAGGCTCCCATCCCCGCCGATTCCGAGCCGGGCGTAGTACTGCGCGCCGGTCGCGTGGACCTGCCCGTCCTTCTGCGACACGTGAATCTCGTGGGACGGATTCCCCATCACCCCGTTGAACGCGACCTGCGTGGGATTCGTCGGATCGGAAACGTCGAGCGAGTGCACGTACCCGAACGAGTTCTCCGTGATCGCGTAGTCCTGGTAGACCTCGACGCTTCGGACCGGAGTCTCGACGCCGAAGTACAGCACCTCGGTCGTGCTCAGGTGCTGCGGGTCGAGCGGATCCCCGACATCCCAGATCTCGAGCCCGCCCTCCCCGCCGGCGATGTAGAGGTTCTGGTCGGCTGCGTCGTAGAACAGATCGGAGACGAGCCCGACCGTGTGGATCTCCTCGTTCAGAAGGGCCGGCGCCGTCGGATCTTCTCCGTCCAGGATCAGGACGACTCCTCCGGAGGAGAGGAACACGAGGCTGCGGTCGGGATCGACGTCGACGGCCAGCGAGGGTCCATAGGCCCAGGCCCCGACCCGTTCCAGATTCTCCTGCGCAGCGGCGTTCGGGATCGGTACCGCCAGGAAAGCAATGAGTGAAGCGATGGTAATGAATGCCATTAGAAATGATGAGCGCTTCATGAAGCGGCCTCCTTCAGCTTTGCCTCCTTCTCGGCTGTCCCCGGGCGTTCTCGTCCCGGAAACGCCCCCGGTTCCGTCTACGAGGAGGGTTCACCGGACGTGACAGGGGCCGGGCGGCTCGAGCGATCGCAGGAAAATGCGGGCGGATTCCGCGAATCGAGCCCCAGGCTTTGTGTTCGCGCACAACGAGATTACGCCATCGGCGCCCCGGCTTCCAGGAGGTCGTGCAACGGCGCACCAACCGGTCTCCTCGAGCGGTTCGCGAATGGAACCGTCACGCCAGGAACGGCCCCTCGTATGCCCTCCTGGCCAACCCGCTGCGTCCGGTGCTACCCTCGAACGGCACCGAACCACCGGTGAGCATCTCGAAACCGAATCCGTCGATGGATCGCAGGATCGTCTCCGTCCAGACGGAAAGAAGGAGAAACGAGATGGCCCCCCACGGCATTCGCGTCCCGGCCGTCATGATCTCTCTTCTCGCCCTGCTCGGCCTTCTGGGATCTTCCGGGGTTCCCGCAGCCGGCGCGGGTCCCGTTCCGGAGGTCCTCGAGCGTGTCGGCTCGTGGCCCTACGGCCAGTCTCTCGCCGTCGCGGCCGACCCCGACCGCGGGCTGACCTACGTCGGAACCGGAGGCGCGGTCTACGTCGTCGACACCGTGGATCCCGCGAATCCCGTCCTCGTCTCGGATGCGCTGCACACCCTCGGCCTGGTTCTGGACATCCACTACGACGCCCCGAACCGGCGACTCTTCCTCGCCTGCGGGGAGGGCGGGCTCGAGATCTGGGACGTCGGCGATCCCCTGGCGCCGGTCCAGCTCAGCGTCACCGAGGTTCTGGACTACGGCTACGAGACGCCGATCGACAACGTCGACGTCTGGGGCGACTACGCGATCGTCGACTGCGGTTGGGGCCACGTCCGGTCGCTCGACGTCTCGGATCCGACAAACCCGGTCGTCGTCTACGGCACCGCGGTGATGGGCTCGCTGAACGACATCTACGTCGGCAAGGACGGGTTGCTCCATACGGTCGGCTCGAATGCGTACTACCGATTCCGGATCAATGCGGACGGCAGCCTCTCCGCGAACGGTTTCTACGACCAGTGGACCGGCGCCTCCTTCCTGGTCGCCGGCAACACGCGGGCCGCCTTCGCCACGAACTCCGGGTACCTCTACGTCCTGGTCCCGGAGGACGTCATCGAACCCGTGCAGAGCGTCTACGAGGTCGGACACAACCTGACGGACCTCGACGTGCAGGGAGACGTCGTCTACTACGTCCGCGGGTACGACCGGGATCTCACGCTCCTCGACGTCTCCGATCTCGAGAACCCGACCTTTCTCGGATCCGTCGTCCTCGGCGGCGGTCCCCACAACATCGACGTGAACGGGACCCGCGTCTCGCTGGGCGACGGGTACGCCGGCCTCAGCACGGTCGACACGAGCGACCCGACCGACCCCGTCGAGCTGGGGACGTTCGATACCTTCAGCCGCACTTCGGTCGTGATCCGGCGCGGCGCGCATCTCTTCTCGGTCGACCACGAGGACGGAATGCTCGTCTTCGACGTCACCGACCTCGCGCACCCGGCCCTTGCCGCCCGGTACGATCCTCCCGGCCTGATGTACGACCTCGTCCTGGATGGGGATCGTGCGTACGCGACGGCCTACGAGCACGGGCTGCGCGTCGTCGACATCAGCGATCCTCTCGATCCGGTGGAGATCGGAGTCGCCGCGGTTCCGAACGCCAACCTTCTCGACGTCTCCGGCTCCTACGCCTACGTGACGGATGCGATCGCCAACGGCCCGTGCTGGCTCCGCATCTACGACGTCACTGACCCCGGATCGATGACCGAGGTGGGATCTCTCCTGATGCCGGAGCTGGTGCACGAGGTCGAGGTCGTCGGTCCGTACGCCTACGTCGCCGCCGGCGACTCGGGCCTGCGGATCATCGACGTCTCCGATCCGGAGGATCCGTTCGAGGCGGCGGTCTACAGCGCTCCGGATCTCAATGACGTCCAGGTCGTGGGAACCTACGCTTACCTCGCCTCCGCCGACTGGGACGGCGGATTCCTCGTCCTCGACGTCGAAGATCCTCTGAACCCCACGTTGATCGGACAGTACTCCGCGACCGGTCGCTTCTTCCGTGACCTCTTCGTCCTCGGGGACTTCGCCTACGTCACCGCCCCCTCCTCCGATCTGCTCTACGTGCTCCAGATCGCGGATCGGACCAACCCGACGGAGCTGGCGACCTATACGCCTCCGGGAGGCACCTTCGACGTGGCCGCGCAGGACAGTCTGCTCTACGTCGCCGACGGTTCGGCGGGCGTCTTGATCCTCGAGAACACGCTCTACACCGTGCCGGGAGGAGACGTCGGCTGGGAGCCGCAGGAGAGCGGCACGGACGAGCACCTCCGGTGCGTCGACTTCGTGGATGAAGAGCACGGATGGATCGCCGGCGACGGCGGGACGATCCTGAGCACTTCGGACGGCGGGGAGACCTGGTCCCCGCAGTCCAGCGGGACCGGAGAGGACCTCTTCGCCGTCGACTTCGTGGACGCGCTGCGCGGCTGGACGGGCGGCCGCGAAGGCGTGCTGCGCGCGACCACCGACGGCGGCGCGACCTGGACTTCACAGAATCCGGCGACGACGGCGCAGATCCGCGCCCTCGCGTTCGCCGACGAGAACGTCGGCTGGGCGGTCGGAACCGGCGGGATCATCCGCAAGACGACGAACGGCGGGGCGACGTGGATCGCGCAGAACAGCGGGACCTCCGAGGCGCTGATGACCGTCTGCTTCGTCGGCGCGGAGGTCGGCTGGGCGAGCGGTTGGTTGGACGGCCGGATCCTGAAGACGACGAACGGAGGCGAGACCTGGCTGTCGGAGAACCTGCCGGTCCCCTCGGACGTCGCCTCGCTCGACTTCTTCGACGCCCAGCTGGGATGGGCCTCCACGTACGACAACGAGATCTTCCACACCACCGACGGCGGGTCGACCTGGGAGGCGCAGTACAGCCATCCCGAGGTTCCGTACAGCACGATCAGTGGCGTCGCCTTCCCCACGCCCGAGATCGGCTGGGCCGTCGGCGGCGTGGAGACCTTCGGCCAGAGCTTCCGCACGACCGACGGGGGGGATACGTGGACCGAGGCGTTCGGCGGCCACGACCACTACCTGCAATCGCTCTCCTTCGCCGATGAACGCAACGGCTGGGCCGTCGGCCACGACGGGACGATCCTGCGGACGATCCAGGAGCCGGCGGGGATCGAGGAGGATGGTCCGGTCGCCGGGATCCGCCTGGCGTTGCACGCCGGATCGCCGAACCCGTTCCGCGACGCGACGGCGCTCCGCTACTCGATCGGCCGGCGCACGCCGGTGCGTCTGGCGGTCTACGACCTGCTCGGGCGGGAGGTCCGGACGCTCGTCGACGGGCCGGCACGCCCCGGAACGCGGACGGTCGTCTGGAACGGGACCGATGACGCCGGCCGGCCCCTGCCGGCGGGGATCTACGTCACGGTTCTGGAGGCGGAGGGGACGAGGAGGACCGGGAAGGTCACGTTGTTGCGGTAGGAAGGTTCCGGAGTGGGTAGGCTCTCTCAATCGCCGAGAGCGCCGCCCGCTGACGTGCGCCCCCACCGCGGCGAGCGCAGGCGCGGAGACGACCGGCTCGGTCGGCTGGAGACCGCCGATCCATCCCTGATGGGCGCAGAGTTCGGGGGCCTTGGGCATGCGGCTGCCCCGCTCAGACCAATGGTGGCCCCTCGAACGGGACGTTCACACGAGTGTCCGATGAAGAGCACCAGTTCGCCTCCCCCAGCAATCCGACTCGTCTTCCGCCGATTCGAGGAATTGCGGGAAGGATGGCCCCCAGCTCATGGAGGAGTCGCCCTCCTCTTT
>WJJW01000495.1 GCA_014729455.1 Candidatus Eiseniibacteriota bacterium | reverse complement strand
CCCGAACCCTGTGCGACAGCACACGACCTTGCAGATCAGTTGGGAGACCGCAGAGCCTATCGAGATCCTCATTCACGACGCGACGGGCCGTCGGGTTCGCCACCTGATTGCCGGGCCCGGCGCTGCGGAGGTCGTCTGGGACGCTCGCAGCGACGACGGACGGCGCGTCGGCGCCGGCTCGTACTTCTACCGGATGCGGTCGGGGGACCACCGGGCGGCCGGTAGTTTGCGGGTGCTCCAGTGAGGCCCCCGCGCTCGATTGGGGGGCTTCTCGCGGTGCTGCTCGTCGGCCTATCCGCCGTCACGACTCCGCCCGTCGAAGCATCCGCCGATTGCATCCGCTATGAAAGCCACCTCCGCTGGCGAGGGGAGGCGGCCACCCCCGGCGAGGCGCGGGACGCCGTCCTCCGGGGATCGCTCGCCTACGTCGCCGACGGATCCGGCGGTCTCGTCATTCTGGACCTGGCCCTCCCGGAATCCCCCACCGTCGTCGGCGGCGCGGACACGCCCGGCGAGGCTTCAGGCATCGCGCTGGAGGGCGACCTCGTCTTCATTGCGGACGGCTCCGCGGGGCTGGTCATCGTCGACGTCTCTTCCCCCGCGGATCCCACGATCCTCGGAAGCGTCGATACGCCCGGGACGGCGCATGATGTCGCAGTTGGCTCCGGCCATGTGTTCGTCGCCGACGCGTCGGGGATCATCGTCGCCGCCGTCGAGGATCCCGCCCAACCGGCGATCATTGCTTCTCTCGCTCTCGACGGCGATCCCCGCGCGGTCGCTCTCGACCAGGATCTCCTCGTGGCCACCTCGCGCGATGCGGGGATTCACACCATTGACGTGAGCGCCCCCGCCACGCCCGTCCCTATCGGATCCCTCGACACGGCGGGACTCGCACGCGACGTGGCCCTCCTCGGAGCGCATGCCTATGTGGCCGACGGCTCGAACGGACTCCTGGTGGTCGACCTGTCCCAGCCGGCCGCGCCTGTCGTGGTGGGGAGCGTCGCGACGCCCGATTTCGCCGCGAGCCTCGCGCTGAGCGGGACGCATGCGTTCGTCCTTGCAGGCATTGCCGGACTTCAAGTGATCGACATCGCCAACCCCGCGGCACCAGCGATCGTCGGTCAGGTCGCGACCGACGGCTTCCCGACGCGGGTCGCCTCCGAGGGGCCGCTTGTGCTCGCGGGCCACGAGCTCGGGAGGATCCACGTCATCGACGCGGGCAACCCCGAGCCTCCGCCCCTCCTTGGCGCCCTCTCGGTCCCGGGAATCATGTTCGACCTCGCCCGTGCGGGAGAGATCCTGTTCGTGGCCGGAAGCAACTTCCTCCACGCGATCGACCTGGTCGATCCGTCCCAACCGGTTCTTCTCGGATCGACGACGGTGCCCGGCAACGCCTTCGGAGTTGCCGTCGCCGCGGACCTCGCATACGTCGCCGCAGGATCCAGCGGCCTGGTGGTCGCCGACGTGTCCGATCCCACGCAATTGGGGGTACTCGGGACCGCCGATACTCCTGCCACGGCAGGGGACGTGGCCAAACAAGATGGATACGCTTTCCTCGCCGACGGCTCGGGAGGATTGCAGATCGCCGACGTGTCCGACCCCGCCGCTCCCGTCCTGGTCGCTCACCTCGCGACTCCCGACAACGCGATGGGAATCGACGTGACCGGGGACCGCGCCTACCTGGCGTCCGACGGCGCGGGGCTCCTGATCGTGGATGTGGCCGATCCGACGCAGCCCGTACTCCTCGGCGTCCACGCGACCCCATCGGCGGAGAACGTCCGGGTGGAAGGATCCCTCGCCTTCGTCGCCGACACCAACACGGGCCTGCTCATTCTCGACGTCGCCGACCCCACCGCTCCCGTCCTGCTCGCCACCCTCGATACGGTCAGCCTGACGCGCGACGTTGCGGTGGTGGATGGGCACGCGTACATCGCCTCCTACCTCGCCGGGATCGCCGTCGCCGAGGTGTCGGATCCCTCACGGCCGATCCTCCTCGGCACGCGCGACACGTTCGACGGTGTGCTGAGCGCCTCGGCGGAGGGGGGCGTCTTCTGCGCCGGGGACGGGTTCAGCGGTCTGAAGATCCTGCCGCTGCAGTGCGCGGCGCCTTCCGTCGCCCCGGCAACCGGCGTCCTTTCTCCTTCGGCACGGCTTCGACTCGCGCCGAACCCGCACGCGCGCAGCGTGGAGATCCGATTCGTACGACCGCGGTCCGGAGAGATCTCGCTCCGCGTCTACGACGCCGGCGGAAGGCTCATCCGCCTTCTCGCCCGTACGCTGAAGGGGCAAACGGGACTCGCGGCCGCGCATTGGGACGGAACCGACGAACACGGACGCGTCGTCCCCTCCGGAGTCTACTTCGTGGTCTGCGATGCGGCGCACGGGAGAACGATTCGGCGGGCGGTCCGCCTGAAGGAGTGAAGGTCATGATCGCCGGCATTCCTCTCTTCGTACTGGCCACCCCGCTAGCCCCCCGATCGAGCACCGGACAGTTGTCGTGACCGGCAATCCCGTTCGGCGTCCAATCACGCCGATCATTCCCGTACATTCATCAAACTAGCGCAGGGCTGGACGCATCGCCCGCTATCCTCCGGCATTGAGGACTATCACGGGCATCAGGCGATCTCCACCTTGCAACTCCTACTCCACGTCGACCCCTGCGCTATGCCACGCTTCTCTGTCTGCTCCTCTTTCGAGTTCCGGGTCCGACGTACTCCATGCAGGCTTACTTGCTTGCCGAGAAGTAGATTT
>WJJW01000494.1 GCA_014729455.1 Candidatus Eiseniibacteriota bacterium | reverse complement strand
TCGACCAGTCCGGGGATCTCCTCGAACGACAGGCGGCCCGGGGACGCGACGGCGCCGGAAACGGTCACCCTCCGGCTCCGGAACTCCTGGATCTCGACGGTCACCTGGGTCGGGCGGCGGAGATAGTCGGTCAGCCGATCCTCCAGGAGCCGTCCCAGCTCCCCGGCCGTCTTCCCTTCAGCGGCGACCTCGCCCAGCGGTGGGAAGGTGATCTCACCGCTGAACCGGACGGCCACGTTGCGCGTCAGATCGGGCCGCTCCCAAACCGAGATCGAGAGCACGTCTCCAGCTCCGATGGTGTAGGGATCGGCCGCTTGCGCTCCGCCCGTCAGAAGGACGGAAACGGCCGCCAGCAGCAGCGGCACCCCGGCTCGCCTCATCATTCGACGATTCCTCCCTCTTGCTTCCTGGTCTCCGTGACCACCGTCAGAGGAACCCGACTCCGCCGTCCCCGCGGAGCCCGCGCGAGCCTCGGCAGCGCCCGGCGGAGCGCGTCCAGATCGAGGTGCCAGTTGCCGTGCCGCGCGTAGTATCGGTCGTACAGAACCGCGAGCTCCCCTTCCCCCCCCAGCAGGTGCGACGGTCCGGTCAGGCCCGGCTTCCGCGCGAAACACCATGCGGACACCGCGTCCTGCTTCCACGTCTCGCTCTCGACGAGGTGGGCCGAGGGACCGACGAGGCTCATCTCCCCCTTCAAAACATTCCAGAGATAGAGGATCCGATCCAGGTGAAACCGACGCACGAATCGATAGATCCCCTTCTGCAGCGGATTCGCCCTTCCACCCGGATCGAGCACGACCCGGTAGGTGACGAAAGGCCGTCCGGGCAGTGCCAGGCGGCGGCGGTCGGTCTCTCGTCGGTCGATACCTACCGCGCCTGCCCCCCGACGGCGGTCGGCGCGACGGCGGTTGCGGCCGATCCGGACCTCGGAACGAAACGTCACGGTGGCCGGACCGGAGACCTGTACGAGAACCCAGGCGAAGAAGGTCGGCACCGCCAGCAGCGCCAGGCTCGTCCCGGCGGCGATCACGTCCGCCAGACGCTTCGGAAGCGGCTCGGAGATCGCCGGGAGGGGGTGAGGGGCCGGTCCAGTGGTCGCCGGGGCTTTCACCGGCTCCTCCCGGGGAAGCGGCTCCGGCTTCTCGGGCAGATACTCCGGAACGACCCTTCGCAGCCGAGCGCGGATCTCGGTCGCGGTCTCGCCGGACGCTCTCTGGATCATCTCCTCCGCCTCTCGCTCGATCCACTCCGGGTCGACCGCCTCCAGCTCGCATCGGAAGATCTTCTCGTGGCGCGTCGTGCGGGTCCGTTCCTGATGGGTCAGCAACTCCTCCGACAGCTTCTCCCCCGGCCGAAGCCCGATGAAGGCGATCGAGACGTCGCGGTCCGGGACCATTCCCGACAGACGGATGAGCTGCCGGGCGACGTCCAGGATCCGAACCGGCTCGCCCATGTCGAGGATGAACACGTCGCCGGGCTGCCCGATCAACGCCGACTGGATCACGAGCTGGCTCGCCTCCGGGATCGTCATGAAGTAGCGCCGGGCCTCCGGGTGGGTCACGGTCAGCGGTCCCCCCCGGGCGAGCTGGCGGCGGAAGATCGGCAGCACGCTCCCTTCCGATCCGATCACGTTGCCGAAGCGGACCGCGGTCATCGTCGTCTCCGAACGCCGCGAGAATCCTTGCAGCAGCATCTCGCAGACCCGCTTGGAGGCGCCCATCACGCTGCTCGGATTCACCGCCTTGTCGGTCGAGATCAAGACGAGGTTGCGGACCTTCGCCCGGTCGCAGGCCCGCGCGACGTTGCGGGTCCCGAGGACGTTGTTCAGGATCGCTTCGCGCGGACGCGCCTCGAGGAGATTGACGTGCTTGTGCGCCGCGGCGTGGAAGACGAGGTCGGGGCGGATCTCCTCGAGAAGCTGGAGCATCCCCTCTGCGTCCTTGATGTCCCCCACGACGTGGACCACGTCCAGAGCCGGGTCGTTCTCGCGGAGCTCGAGACCGAGGTAGGTCAGGCTGTTCTCGTTGTGGTCGAGGATCACCAGGCGCCCCGGCGAGAAACGGGCGATCTGCCGGCAGAGCTCGGAGCCGATCGACCCGCCGGCGCCGGTGACGAGCACGGTCGAGCCGGACAGCCTCTGCCGGATGCCCGGAAGATCGATCTCGATCGGGCCGCGGCCCAGGAGATCCTCGATCCGGATCTCGCGGACCTGGTCGAGAGCCGCCCGACCTTCGATGTAGTCGGCGAGAGCCGGAACCCGCCGGCAGCCGATCCGGCACTCCAGACAGACCCGCACCACCTGCCGGATCAGACGGGGCGGGGCCGAAGCGGCGGCGATGATGACCTCTCCGACGCGACGCTCCTCGATCAACCGCGGGAGATCGAAGGTGGTTCCGATCACCTCCAGGTTCTCGATCCGCGCATGCTGCTTGTTCGGATCGTCATCCACGAACCCGATCGGGTAGCCCGCGTAGGAGAGGGTGCGGGAAAGCTCCCGAGCGACCATCACCCCGACATCCCCCGCCCCGACGATCAGCACGCGCCGACCCGTGCGGCTCGAGCGCCGCGTGGGGCTCTGGAGGAGCCTGCCCAGGAGGCGAAGGCCGAGAATGAGGCCGATCGCCAGAATCCAGGAGAGCACGAGGACGCTGCGCGGCAGCACCTGGGGGCGGAGGAAGAGGTTCAGCAGGTAGACGCTGCCGAAGGCCAGGGTGAGAGCGTTCGCCACCGAGAGGGCGGTCGGCAGGCCGATGTATCTCCAGAGTGTCCGGTGGACCTTGAACAGGTTGAGGAAGAACAGGCCGGCGAGGGTGATGACGTAGAAGACCTCGAGATATCGCTGGAGATACGCCTCCGGGACATGCCCGTCGAAGCGCAGGAGAAGCGCGAGAAGCACCGCTCCGTTGAGGAGAAGCGCGTCGATCACGTTGAGGAGGATGATCCTCGCCCGCGGTCCCATGCCGAACCTTCCCTGGTAAATGCGTCGAATTCCTCTTCCCCGCGGTCCCTCCGCCCCGTCCCTCTCTATCGGCCGATGCCGCTTGTCGGTGGAGCCTCGGCTAGTTTAGCCCCGCGCGCGCAAAAAGCGAGAGGGGACGGCCCCCGGAGGGGACCGTCCCCGAAGCACCGTTCGGGTGTCGGGATCAGGCTTGCCGGCGCCGCCGGTGGACGACGCCCGCTCCGACCAGACCGCCGGTGAGCAGCAGCAGGCTCGCCGGCTCGGGAACCGGCCGGACGGCGGCATCGAGCTGGCCGTCGATCCGGTACTCGTAGCCGTACGGGATCCCGCTGCCGTTCGACCTGGTCATGCCGGCGAACGTGAAGAACGAAGAGTGCTCCAGATCGTCGTAGAACGCCCCTCCGTCGTACGCCCCGGACCCGGAGAAGGAGGCGAGGCCGTGGTACTGGTCGACGAGCATGGTGAAGGAGCCGAAGCTCCCCCCGAGCCAGAAGGTCCCGTCGACGAAGCTGGCCGGAGCCGAACCGTCCGGCGGGGCGATTCCGTAGTCGTATCCTCGATCTCCGCCGCCAGTCGATTCGTAGATTGCGAAGGATCCCCCGGAATACGTCCGGCGGAAATACCCCCCGCCGAGGTCGATCTGGTCGTCGAGAACGAGATCCGAAAGGTAGTAGGTGTAGACCTCGTCGGGCTCGGGGGCTCCCGGGAGGAATCCGTCGACAACGCCGACGGCCTGGAACGTGGTCTCCCCAGCCTGATCGCTGCTCCACGAGAAGCCGGTGTAGTCCATCAGCAACGGAAGCGCGGACGCGGGGGTGGCGGCCACCGCCCCGATCGCCAGCATCGTGAACAGCACCGGGAGCGTTTTTCTCAGATTTGGTCTCATTGCGTCATCTCCTGTCCGTCATTGCCGGTAGTCCTGCTTGATCGCCCCCCACGTCGTCGTCTTGGTGGCGATCGGATCGGGCGCGACGAGCTGGGCGTCCCAGGCCATCTCGAACCCTTCCGGAATCCCGATGAGCGGATCCAGCGTGGTTCCGCCGAAGAACAGCCAGCCGATCGGGTTCGGAAGCTCGTTCAACCGGGTCCCGCCATCGAAATCGAAGCGGCCCTGCAGGGTGCCGACCCCGGTCGTGGGATCGAAGACCTGGAGACACTCGGTGAACGAGCCCTCGAGGATCCGGGTCCCTTCCTCGAAGCTTCCCGGGACGGACTCGTTCGGGGGGTAGGCCTCCCATGCGGAGTTATGCGACGGATCCATGGCGAACCGGATCGTGCCGCCGCGATAGGTCAGGATCAGCAGGCCCGCATGCTCCTCGACGGAGTCGATCTCGAGACCGCTCAGGACCAGCGTCCCCTCGTTCTCGACCAGATCGAGCGCGAGAGGCGGTTCCGGCTGGTCGGGGTCGAGCCGCATCGGGACGATGACCTCGGTCCCCGGCGTGTTGGCCGGACCATCCAGATAGCTGTAGCCGAAGAAGTCCAGGAACGGCCGGGCCGAGGCCGGACCGGCCACGAAAGCAGCCAACAGGCTGATCATCATCAGTTTATGCAGAGTCATCTTCATGCGAACATCCCTTCCGCGAAACCGGGACCCTTCCCGATTTCGACGAGATGATGCAATTATCACTTCGCGCGGACGGGTTGTCAATCATTGTTTACGTCGTCGTATGTGGTTGTCGCGGCCTCGTTTCTCATCCAGGGGCGACTCCTCTCCCCATGCAAACAAACCATTGACGCCCCGCCGGACGCGCGCAATCCTCGCCGGCGGTTCCGCGACCCGGGAGGTGAGCTTGAATCCAGAAGATCCGACCACCACGACTCCGCCGCCGGTTTCCCCCCTCGCGCGGTTCGGCCATGCCCTGGCCCTCTCGCCGCGCGCCTTCACCCCGCCGATCGGGGTCGCCGGCTGGCTGGTCCCCCTGCTGATCGTCATCGTCGCGCAGGTGGGTGCCGTCCTGTCCGTCCAGGAGCTGCTGATGGAGCGGTGGCAGGAGCAGGCGGTCGAGCAGATCGAGGGCAACGAGAACCTGTCGCCCGAGGACCGGGCGGAGGCGCTCCAGGCTCTCGAGGATGGTCCCCTTCGGCAGATCGCCCAGGTGATGAACCTGGTCGCGCCGATCTTCGTGCCGGTGCTCGGCGCGCTTCTGGCCGCTCTGGTCCTGCTGGCGATCGTCAATTTCGGCATGGGGGGACACGCCCGTTTCGCAGCGCTCTGGCCCGTGGCCGCCATCGCTTGGTCCCCAAAAGCGATCGAAGCGATCCTCTACGCGTTCCTCGCCAAGGCGCGTGGATCGGCGGAGATCTACTTCGGTCCGGCCGCCTTGCTGCCCGACGACGGATCGCTGCTGCGGTCGCTGCTTTCCGTCTTCGACCTCTTCCAGCTCTGGATGCTCGGGATCCACGTCGTCGGGCTCTCGCTGGTCGCCGGGATCCCCCCGGGGCGAGGGCGGTCGGCCGCGCTGGTCCTTTGGATCGGATTCTGGGTCATCGGCCTGGTTTTCGCCTTCATCGGCCACAAGCTCGGCGGCGGAGCCTGACGGATCCTCGTGGAGGGCCGCGCACAGCGGCCCTCCCACGTCACCGGTGGCCCTGGACCACCCGAAGCAGGCTGCCGTGGAGCAGTTCCCGCTCGGCCTC
>WJJW01000493.1 GCA_014729455.1 Candidatus Eiseniibacteriota bacterium | reverse complement strand
GGGCGACCGATCACCGGAGTCGAGGTCCGGATCGTCGGCGACGACGGGAGGCCGCTTCCCGCCGATGAGGAAGGAGCGATCGAGGTCCGCGGTCCCGTCCTGATGCGGCGCTACCTGGAGGAGGAGAAAGGGGCCGAGCCGCCTCTCCGCGAGGGGTGGCTGCGCACCGGCGACACGGGACGCCTCGACTCCGACAGACGTCTGCATCCGACCGGCCGGCGGGACGACCGGATCATCCGCGGAGGGGAGAACGTCTCGCCGGCGGAGGTCGAGGCGGCTCTCGTCGAGGACCCGTCGGTCGAGGAGGCGGTCGTGGTCGGCGTGCCGGACGCGGAGTGGGGCGAGGTCCCTGCGGCGCTGATCCGTCCGAGCGGCGATGCGATCGACACCGAAGCGCTTTCCGAGCGGCTCTCCGGACGGATCGCGCGGTTCAAGCTCCCCGCGCGGATCCGGACGAGCGAAGAGATCCCGCGGCTCGCGAGCGGGAAGCCGGACCGCTCGGCGGTCCGGGAACGGCTCGCCGCCGGCTAACCGGTCCGGTACGGCTCGATCGCCGCGCGGAAATCGTCCGGGATCGGCCGCGGACGCCCCCCCGCGGGATCGATGCAAACGTGCGTCGTCTCCACGGTCGCGTGCCGCATCCCCTCCTTGCCGAGGATCCGCGAGCGCACGGTGAACGAGCTGGTTCCGATCGAGAGGACCTCCAGGAACACCCGCAGTTCGGTCCCGCCGCGGATCGGGCTGTGGAAGTCCGCCTCGGCGTGGGCGAGCGGGAGCGCGTATCCGCGCTCCGCGATCGGCACCTCGAGCGGAAAGCCGACCGTACGGATCCACGCTTCATAGGCGTCGTGGGCGTAGCCGAAGATCCGACCGAAGAAGACGATCCCGGCCGGATCGACCTCGTGGAAGCGCACGGTGAGCGCGTGCTCGAAGGCGGACATCGTCGTCGCTACACGGCGAAGGAGTTGCCGCAGCCGCAGGTGCTGCTGGCGTTCGGATTCGAGAAGACGAACCCCTTCCCGTTCAGGCCGCTGGTGTAGTCGAGCACCGCCCCGGCGAGGAACGACTCGCTCTTCGGATCGAGGAGCACGCGGACGCCCCCCTTCTCGATGATCCGGTCCTCCTCGCGCGGCTCGGGCTCGAACCCGAGGGTGTACGAGAAGCCGGAGCAGCCGCCCCCCTTCACCGCCACGCGCAGGCAGACGTCCTCGGGCAGCTTCTCGGCCCCTCGCGCTTCATGGACCGCGGCGACCGCGGCGTCGGTGATCTCTATCGCCATCGTCTCTTCTCCTCTCGAATCTTCCCCATCGTTCCGGGGATCGGATCGCATCTATCGGTTCGCCGGGTCTCCTCCGCCGGAGCCGGCTTCCTCCTGCATCATCTCATAGAGCGGGGACAGCTCCCGCAACCGCCGAACGGTCGAGACCACGCGGCGGACCGTCTCGTCGATCTCTCCTTCGGTGTTGAACCGCCCGAGGCTGAACCGGATCGAGCTCTGCGCCCGCTCGGCCCTCCGCCCGATCGCCTGCAGCACGTGCGACGGCTCGAGGCTGGCCGACGTACATGCGCTGCCGGTGGAGACGGCGATTCCGTTCAGGCCCATCAACAACGATTCGCCCTCCACGTAACCGAAGCTCAGGTTCAGGTTCCCGGGCAGGCGCGCGTCCGGGGCACCGTTGCGGTCGACCTCCTCGAGCCCCGACTCGATCCCCGCCTGGAGGCGATCCCGCAGCGCGCGGATTCGTTCGGCTTCCGTCTCCCGCTCCCGCGCGCAGATCTCCGCCGCGCGGCCGAACCCGACGATTCCCGGCACGTTGAGCGTCCCGGAACGGAACCCGTGCTCGTGACCTCCCCCGTCGATCTGCGGAAGGAGCGCCACCCGCGGCGCGCGCCGGCGGATCCACAGCGCGCCGACCCCCTTCGGTCCGTAGATCTTGTGTCCGGAGATCGACACGAGATCGACCCCCAGCGCGTCGGCGTCGAACTGGATCTTCCCGACCGATTGCGCCGCGTCGGTATGCAGCACAACCCCGCGCTCCTTGCAGATCCGCCCGATCGCGGCGAGGTCCTGGATCGTGCCGATCTCGTTGTTCGCGTGCATGATCGAGACGAGGATCGTCGTGTCCCGGATCGCCTCCCGCACGCTCTCGGGATCGACCCGGCCGAACCGGTCGACCGGGAGCCGGGTCACCTCCGCCCCCTGGTCCTCCAGGGCGGCGCAGACGTCGAGGACCGCCTTGTGCTCGATCCGGCTGACGATCAGGTGGTTCCCCTTCGAACGGTAGGCGCCGAACGCCCCCTTGAGCGCAAGGTTGTTCGACTCGGTGGCCCCGCTGGTGAAGACCAGCGAGCGGGCCGGAGCCCCCAGCAACGCGGCCACCCGGGCGCGGGCGGTCTCCACCGCCTCCTCGGCCTCCCAGCCGTAGGCGTGGTGGTGGCTCGAGGCGTTGCCGAACCGCTCGGTCAGCCACGGCATCATCTCCTCGAGGACCCGGGGGTCGAGCGGCGTCGTCGCCGCGTTGTCGAGATAGATCCAGCGCTCCATCGTTCCTCCGGACCGGAGGGCGCGGGATCCCGCCGCCGCTCCGGACCTCAAACCGCCGAACCATCCATTCTCCACGGGGCTAGCAGGGTTGTCAACGCGGGGCGGGACGATCCGGCGGGTCCGATCCGGCGGGGACCGTTCCCCCGCTGTTGTGAGACGGGCGGACCGGCCGATAGAATGAGGGGAGCAACCGGGAGGACCACCTTGGCGAGAGAGCATGAGGCGAGATCGGGACGACGCGGGCGGGTCCTCGCGTTTCCGCAGGTCCGCAAGTCGAGCCCGGGCTTGACGTTCCTCGAGTTCTCCCACGCGCTGGTCCTGATGATCTGGGTCGGCTCCCTGGCCGGCTTCGCCCTCGTGGTGATCCCCTCGCTCTTCACCACCCTGCCGAGCCGCGAGCTGGCCGCCCGGGCGACGCTCGAGATCCTCGAGCGCGGCGCGTTCCTCGGCTGCGGCGCCGGAGCCTTCCTGCTGTTGACCACGCTGCTGATGCACCTGCTCTCGATGCGGGCGACCCGGGCGGTCCTGGCGCAGGTGGGGCTCATCCTCCTGATGACCGGAGCCTCGCTCTCCTCGCAGATCCTGCTCTCCCCGAAGCTCCGCGGCTTGCTGCGGGATCTTCCCGGCCCGATGGAGACGCTGCCGGCGGACCACCCCTCCCTCGCCGCGATCGGACGGCTGCAGCAGGTCGAGCTCGCGCTCCTGCTCTTGCAGATCGTCGCCGGCGTGGCGATCCTCGCGTTCGTGGTCCGGCGCTGGTATCGGTTCCTTCCCCGCCGGCAGGGTCCGCCGAGCGAGGCGGGCGGGACGGTCGATCCGACCGTCAATCCGCCAAGAGCGTAAGGCCGGACTCCTCGTCGTCCGTCTCCGGACCGGGGACCCCCGCGGCGATCAGCGTGTGGGCCGTCGCGCGGGCGATCCGGACGGTCGCGATCTCCCCGGGACGCGCGCCCTCGGCCGGCAGGATCACCGTCTTGTTGTCGTCGCTGCGACCGCGCGCGCAGGAGCGATCCCGCCGCGACGGTCCCTCGACGAGGACCTCGACCTCCCGTCCGACCCAACGGGCGTACCGCTCGGCCGAGATCCGCTCCTGCAGCTCGATCAGCCCGTGGAGGCGGCGCGCCTTCTCTTCGTCCGGCACGTCGTCCGGCTGCTTCCGGACCGCGTAGGTGCCCGGACGGGGCGAGTAGCGGAACATGAACGCCCCGTCGAAGCGGACCTCTTCGAGGAGCGAGAGCGTGCTCTCGTAATCCTCGATCGTCTCCGAAGGGAAGCCGACGATCAGGTCGGTCGTCAGAGAGACGTCGGGGAGGACCGTGCGGATCTCCCCGACGAGGGCGAGGAACTCCTCGCGCGTGTGCCCCCGCTTCATCGCCTCGAGGATCCGCGTGGAACCGCTCTGCACCGGCAGGTGGATCTGCTTGCAGAGGTTCCGGTGCTCGGCCATCACCGCGAAGAATGAGCGGGTGAAATCGGCGGGGTGGGGCGACGTGAAACGGATCCGCAGCAGTCCGGGGATCCGGGCGATCCGCTCGAGGAGCCCGGCGAAGTCGACCGCGCCGTCGCGGTACGAGTTGACCGTCTGTCCGAGCAGCGTCACCGCCACCGTTCCGGACGCGACGAGATCCCGGACCGAGCCGACGATCCGTTCGGCGGGGAGGCTCTTCTCGCGCCCGCGCACGTGCGGGACGACGCAGAAGGTGCAGAACCGGTCGCAGCCGCGCATGATCGGGACCCACGCGTGGAGCCCGGCCTCGGGCGACGGAGAGAGGTCCTCGTAGCGTTCCTTCTTGTCGAGGGCGAGGTCGACCAGCGGACCCTCGTCGCTCCGTCCCAGCAGATCCGCGAGGCGGCGGTAGGAATCGGGACCGGCGAGCAGGTCGAGCTCCGGAAGCCGGGCGAGCAGATCGCGCCCGAGGTGCTGCGCCATGCAGCCGGCGAGACCGATCCGCAGGTCGGGTCGGTAGCGCTTCAGCCGGGCGAGGTGCCGCACGCGGCCGGCCACCCGCTCCTCGGCCCGTTCCCGCACGGCGCACGTGTTCAACAGGATCACGTCGGCCAGCTCGGGCCGATCGATCCGCTCCCATCCGGAGGAGGCGAGCAGCCCGGCCATCATCCCCGTATCGGCCTCGTTCATCTGGCAGCCGTACGTCTCCAGGTAGATCCGCGGGCGGGGCGGGCGGCTCATCGGCGGGACTCCTCCACGGCCGAATCCACCGCGATCCCCCGCATCCGGCGCGGATCGCCGATCCACCGCAGCCGGGCGGTGACCCAGCTTCCGGCCGACCGGTCGGTCTCCACGGCGACGCGGATGTAGGTGTCGGTCAGGCACTGGGCGCCGCCGGCCCGATCCTCCTTCGCCTCGACGATGAGATCGTGGACCGCGCCGTCCGCAGCGCGGAGGAACGCGGTCCGGAACCGCCGGTCGAGGGCGGCCAGACGGCGCGCCCTCCGGCGCTTGGTTTCCTCGTCGACCCTCCCCGGCAGGCGGGCGGAGGCGACGCCGGGCCGCTCGGAGTACGGGAAGACGTGCAGATAGCTCGGACGGACCTCCTCCAGGAGCGCGACGGTGTTCGCGTACGCCTCTTCGTCCTCGCCCGGGAAGCCGACCATCACGTCCGCGCCGATCCCGACGCCCGGGATCGCGGCGCGGGCGCGCGCCGCCACCTCCCGGTACGCCTCGGGGCGGTAGCCGCGCCCCATCCGCTTGAGGACTCCGGCGTCCCCGCTCTGAAGCGGCAGGTGCAGGTGCCGGCAGAAGCGGGGCGAGGAGGCGAGCGTATCGAGCAGCTCGGCGTCGACCCACTGGGGCTCCAGCGAGTTGAGCCGGATCCGCTCGAGCCGTTCGACCGCGAGGAGGCGACGCAGGAGTCCGGCCAGGTTCGGTCCTCCGCGGTCCGCGCCGTAGGCGGCGGTATGGATCCCGGTGAGGGTGATCTCCTGATGTCCGGACTCCACGAGGAGGCGTGCTTCGGCGAGGACCTCGTCCGGATCCCGGCTGACCGAACGGCCCCGCAGGCTCGGGATGATGCAGTAGGTGCAACGCTCGTCGCACCCGTCCTGGACCTTCAACGCCGCCCGCGTACGGAACCCGCTGGGGCGGGTCCCGTGACCGAGGAAGCGTCGCGTCGTCGGGTCGGCCTGGAACAGCACGCCGGTGCACGATCCTTCCCCGGAGGCGGCGGAGGTCAGGAGGTCGGGGATCCGCCACTTCTCCCCATTGCCGACGACGAGGTCGGCCCCCAGCCGGGCGGCATCGGCCGGATCCCGCTGGGCGAAGCAGCCGGTCACCACGACCCGGCCCCCTCCAGAGAGCCGGACGGCACGCCGGATGGTCCGGCGGGCGTCGGCCTCCCCCGCATGGGTAACCGAGCAGGTGTTGATGATCGTCCAGTCCGCGGACCCGCCGAACGGCACCGGACGGAATCCACGGTCGCGCAAGGCGCCGAGGAGGCACTCGATCTCCTCCTGGTTCGCCCGGCAGCCGTGGGAGAAGACGGCGACGGTGGGAGCCGCCCCTCCGATCGGAGCCGGCTTCTCCGCCGGGATCTCGATCTGCCGCATCTGGTTGCCCTCCTTGAAGACCCGCTTCGGCGAAACCTCACGGTACCGGGTCCCGAGGCGGGTGGTCAATAAGCTGGCGCTTTTCAGCGCATTCGAGGAAGATGGAAACTTATTGATCGACACGGCAAACTTATGGTATCAGCAGACCGATCGGTGGTTGGACCGGCTGATTAGCACCCCTAATCGGACAGGTGGGGAAGGGGAGAAGAATGCAAGTCGAGACCCTGAAGATCTTCTGCGACGTGATCGAGACCCAGAGCTTCTCCAAGGCGGCGATGCTGAATTACATCAGCCAGTCGGCGGTGAGCCAGCAGATCCGCGGCCTGGAGGAGAAGTACGACCGGAAGCTGATCGAGAGGGGAAAGCGCAACCTCGCCCCCACACAGGCCGGCCAGATGCTCTACGACGGCGCCAAGGAGATCCTGGAGCGGTTTCGCATGATGGAGAACCGGATCCAGGTGCTGAGCAAGACGATCGCCGGATCGCTGCGCGTCTCGACGGTCTACAGCGTCGGACTGCACGAGCTGCCGGCGTACCTCAAGGAGTTCCTCCGGCGGTATCCGTCGGCGAACATCCACGTCGAGTACAGCCGGGCCAACAAGATCTACGACGATCTGGTCAGCAGCACGATCGATCTGGGGATCGTGGCGTACCCGGTCCGCCGCAGCGGGATCGAGGTCATCCCGTTCCGCGAGGACGACCTGGTCCTGATCTGTTCGCCGGAGAACCCGCTGGCGAAGAACAAGAAGATCGACGTCACGAAGCTCGCGCGGGCGCGGTTCGTCGCCTTCGAGCGCGACATCCCCACCCGTCGCGCGATCGACCGGCTCCTCCGCGCCCGTTCGATCCCGCTGGAGATCGTCATGGAGTTCGACAACATCGAGACGATCAAGCGGGCGGTCGAGATCAACGCGGGCGTGAGCATCGTCCCGTCGCTGACGATTCTCAACGAGATCGCGACCGGGACCCTCGCCTCGGTCGAGCTGACCGGCGCCGACATGAAGCGGCCGCTCGGGATCCTCGCGAAGAAGGGGAAGGAGCGGACGCAGGTGATGGAGAAGTTCATCGAGGTGCTGCGCGAAGGACCTCCGAAGGAGACCCCTCGCAAGGAATCCGCTTGAGGGCGGCCCGATCGAGCCTTAACATCAACAATTCTCAGAGGATGGGCCGTTTCGACGCCCCCCGCGCCGGCGTGCCTCGCGGCTTTCTTCCCTCTGCAACGGGATGAAGCATCAAAAGCCCTCCTCGGAGGAACGAAACTTCGGGGGAAAGGAGCGGAGATCGGTGCATCACGGCCATCCAGACGACCCCCCCACGACGCATGAAGGCTCCCCCGGCCGGGGAACGGAAGGCCGGAGCGGCCTGCGCGTGGGGCGCTTCTTCAGCCGGGCCGGGATCGATCCCTTCGACACGGTCTCCTGGGAGCGGAGGACCGCCCGGATCGTCGGCGAGGGGGGCGAGCCGGTCTTCGAGCAGCCGGACGTCGAGTTTCCCCGCGGCTGGTCCGTGATCGCCACCAACGTCGTCGCCTCGAAGTACTTCCACGGCGAGCCCGGCACTCCCGAGCGGGAGTCGTCCCTGAAGCAGGTGATCCGCCGGGTCGCGGAGACCATCACCGACTGGGGCGGGGAGCTGGGGTACTTCGCGCGGACCGAGGACGCCGAGGCTTTCCGCGACGAGCTGAAGCACATCCTGCTCTACCAGATCGCCGCCTTCAACAGCCCGGTCTGGTTCAACGTCGGCCTCGAGGAGCGCCCGCAGTGCTCGGCCTGCTTCATCAACAGCGCCGAGGATCGGATGGAGTCGATCCTCGAGCTGGCGAAGACCGAGGGGATGCTCTTCAAGTTCGGCTCGGGCAGCGGGACGAACCTCTCGCCGATCCGGTCGAGCCGCGAGACGCTCTCCGGCGGAGGGATCGCCTCCGGGCCGGTCTCGTTCATGAAGGGGTTCGACGCGTTCGCCGGGGTGATCAAGAGCGGCGGCAAGACCCGCCGGGCCGCGAAGATGGTGGTCTTGAACGTCGACCATCCCGACATCGAGGCGTTCATCGACTCCAAGGCGGAAGAGGAGAAAAAGGCCGGTGTGCTGATCGCCGCCGGCTACGACGCATCGCTGACGGGCGAGGCGTACGGGAGCGTCTTCTACCAGAACGCGAACCACTCGGTCCGGGTCCCCGACGCGTTCATGGAGGCGGTCGTCGCGGACGGCGAGTGGCGGACGCGCGCCGTCACCACCGGAGAGACGGTCGGGACGGTCCGCGCCCGGGACCTGTTCCGCCGGATCGCCCGGGCGGCGCACGCGTGCGGCGATCCCGGCCTGCAGTTCGATACGACGACGAACCGTTGGCACACCGTTCCCCGCTCCGGCCGGATCCACGCGTCGAACCCTTGCAGCGAGTACCTGTTCCTCGACGACTCCGCGTGCAACCTGGCGAGCGTGAACCTCATGCGGCTGCGATCCGCCGACGGGGATCTCGACGTCGACGCCTTCTGCCATACGGTCGCGGTGATGATCCTCGCGCAGGAGATCCTGGTCGACTGCAGCTCCTACCCGACCGATCGGATCGCCCGGAACAGCCACGACTTCCGCCCGCTCGGACTCGGCTACGCCAATCTCGGCAGCTTCCTGATGGCGCGCGGGCATCCGTACGACTCCGACTCGGGCCGGAGCATCGCCGGAGCGATCACCGCCCTGATGACGGGGCAGGCATACAAGACCTCGGCCGAGATCGCCTCGGTCACCGGACCGTTCCATGCGTTCGCGGACAACCGCGAGGAGATGCTCGGGGTCCTGGGGCGGCACCGGGAGGGGCTGGGCGCGGTCGATTCCGATGTGGTTCCGGAGTTGCTGATGCACCGGGCGCGGACGGTATGGGACGAGGCGATCGAGCTCGGGAAGCACTGGGGGTACCG
>WJJW01000492.1 GCA_014729455.1 Candidatus Eiseniibacteriota bacterium | reverse complement strand
GTAGAAGTATGGATCGAGACGGTGGGTGCGGTCCCGAAACAGGATCCGGTCGCCGCGCAACGATGCCCCGGCCCCGAAGGGAAGCACGCGGATCGTCAGCGGCTGTGGCTCCGGGCCCATCGCCTCTTCCCGCGGCTCCGGATCGATCGCGTATCGCTGGATGTCGAGCGACTCGCGGGGGACGCTGACGCAGCCGCAGGCCAGCACGAGCGTCGCGAGAAACACCGCGGAGCGGGCGCTGATCGAACCGGTCATTCTACTTCTCCTTCGCCGGCGGAGCCGTATAGAGGACGTTCGAGGGGTAGCTCTCGAGGGAGAGGAGGACCGCGTTGAGCTGCTCGAGGACCGCGTCGAGCTGGTCGAGCGTCAGGCCGAAGCGGGTCATCGTCTCGGTCGTCGCGTACTGGGACCGGTTGATCAGCTCCCGGCCGTAGTTGACCAGCTCGTTCAGACTGAGAAAGAGCGAGTCGGTTCGCGCGGACAGATCCATCGAGTCGATCTCTCCTTCGAGGCCGGCCGCCATCCGGTTCAACCTCCGCGATCCTTCCTCGAACTGGGTCAGGATCGTGTCGATCTTCGCGTCGTAGCGCTCGCCGTCGAGAGCGGAGACCATCTGCTCCAGCCGCTCGGTGGTCCGCGCGAGCCGGGTGATCGATGCACCCAGCTCCGGGGAGCGCAGCAGACTGTCGGCGGCGGTGAACGCCGAGGTGCCGGTCTCCAGGAACTCCTGGGCGCGGACCGAGATCGCCTCGGTGTCGAGTGCCAGCACCCGCTCGGCCACCTCCTTGAGCGAGGCCTCGATCTGCTCGAATCCGCCCGGCTGGGAACGGATCACGGGATGGGGCGCCTCGAAGGAGAGCTCGGTGAAGGTATCCGGGCGTCCGGTGTCGGCGTAGTCGATCTCCACGTACCGCATCCCCGTGATGCCCGCGTAGCGGAGATGGGCGCGCATCCGGTCGGTGACGATGAAATCCTGGTCCAGCTCCAGCACCACCTCGACCAGGTTCCCGTCCGGCGCGACGCGGATCCGGGAGACCTGTCCGACCTCGACGCCGCGGAATTTCACCTCGGCGTCCTCGTTCAGCCCCTGGACGGAGCTGTCGAAGTAGGTCACGTACATCTGCGTCGCGGCGAACCAGTTGCTCGCGCCGAACCAGACCAGGGCGAGGACCGCGAGGCCGACGCCGGTGATCACGAACGCGCCGACCCAGAACGCCTTGTGCTGCGATGCCATCGCCTCCTCCTATCCGCCGCCCGCGGAGCCCCGGGCCTCGTCGAGCCGTTCGCGCCGGAAGAACGCCCGCACCCTGGGATCATCCGATCGGTCCCGCAGCTCCTCCGGGCGGCCCTCGGCGATGATCCCCTTCTCCCCACCATCCAGCATGATCGCCCGCTGCGCAATCGTGTAGATGCTGTGCAGCTCGTGGGTGACGACGATCATCGTCGTTCCCAGCGTGCGGTTCAGACCGCAGATCATCTCGTCGAGCTCCACCGAGGTGAGCGGGTCCAGACCGGCGGACGGCTCGTCGAAAAACAGGATCTGGGGGTCCAGGGCCATCGCGCGCGCGAGCCCCCCCCTCTTCTGCATTCCCCCGCTCAGCTGGGCGGGCATCGTGTCGAACGAGCGGTCGAGGCCGACCATCGAGAGCTTCAGACGGGCGACGTCCTGGATCGATTCCCGCGCGAGACGGGTCGACTCGTGAAGCGGGAGCGCGACGTTTTCTCCGAGGGTCATCGACCGGAGCAGCGCCCCGCTCTGGAACAGCACGCCCAGTCTCGCGAGGAGCCGCTCCTTCTCCCGATCGGTCGCCGTCAGGATGTCGACCCCTTCGTACCGGACCGAACCCGTCGTCTGCTCCACCAGTCCGAGCATCGCCCGCATCAGCGTCGTCTTGCCGCAGCCGCTCGGGCCGAGGACGACGAAGATCTCCCCTTCGTGGACGTCGAAGGAGACCGAATCGAGAACGAGCGTCTCCCCGAACCGAACCGTCAGATCGCGCACCTCGAGGATCGCCATCAGCTCATCCCACCGAGACCGAGGTAGTGGAAGACGACCACGAAGATCGAGTCGGCGACGATCAGCAGGAAAATGCCATGCACCACCGAGGCGGTCGTGCTCCGACCGACGCCGAGCGCGCCGCCTCCCGTGCTCATCCCGTGGTAGCATCCGACCCCGGCGATCAGGATCCCGAAGAAGAACGCCTTCAGGACCCCGGAGAACACGTCCCACAGCCCGATCGCCTTGTCGAGCTGCCGCAGGAACGCGCCGGTGGTGAGATCGAGATCGGTGATCGCGATCAGCATTCCCCCGGCGATCCCGGCGGTGTCGGCGAACAGGGTCAACAGCGGCAGCGAGAGCATCACCGCGAGGATCCGGGGCATCACGAGGTACTCGAGCGGCGGGATCCGCATGACCTCCAGCGCGTCGATCTCGTCGGCGATCTTCATCGTGCCGATCTCCGCGGCGAAGGCCGATCCGGACCGGCCGACCACCAGGATCGCGGCCAGCAGCGGCCCCAGCTCGCGGGTCATGCCGATCCCGGTGAGATTGGCGATGTAGATGTTCGCGCCGAACTCCCGGAGCTGGACGGCGGCGGAGAAGGCGGTCACCAGACCGACCAGGGCGCTCAGGAGCACGACGATCGGCAGCGCGTCGGTTCCGGCCCGCTTCGTCAGCAGGAAGACCTGCTCCCAGCGGACCGACCAGGGGCGACGCAGACTCCAGAGGAGCGACAGGACCACCCGGCCGATGAAACCGACGATGTTCAGCGCCTCACGGAACCATTCGAGGACGAACTCGCCGATAGTCGCGACCGATCCCGCCGCCGGCGGGGGCGGTGCGAAACGGCCGGCGATCGGGTCGTCGGAGGCGAGGGTCAGGAGGGTGCGGGTCGCCCGGTCGAGCCGCTCCTCCGCGATCGGGATTTCCCGGGCCTTGCACCAGCGCCGGATGCGGAGGACCAGGATCACGGGGGCGGAGTCCGACGCCTCGGTCCTCTCCAGATCCAGCGCAACCGAGGAAGACGGATCGATCCTCTCGATCTCCCGCTCGGTCTCCCGCGAGAGCCGGTCGAGGTTTTCGAAGGCGATCCTTCCCTGGAGGCGGAGGACCCGAGTCTCCCCTTCTCCGCGTTCGACGGTGAGGATGCTCTCGGTGCCGTCCGCGTTTGCCCGCGTTTCCGCCATGTCCCTCCGGCGTGTCCTCTACGAACCGATACGGGATCCTATCGCATGGACGAAGACGGGGGAAGCCGAGGGATCGTGGATCCCCGGCCTCCCCCGACGTGCCGCGGCGCGCGGTAGCCGATTTCCGATCAGCGGAGCAGGACGACGCGCTGCGTCCGCGAGCGCTCCCCGGCCCGCATCACGAGCCAGTAGATGCCCGAGCGGACGGGTCGGCCGGCATCGTTGCGACCGTCCCAGACGTGACGTCGGGAGCCGGCGACCTCTCCCAGCTCGATCGTATGGACCCGGCGGCCTTCGAGATCGAAGAGGTCGAGCACGACCGGGATCGGACGTGGTGTCTCCAGCTCGATCCCGAGTCCCCCGCGGGACGGGCTCGGCCCCGCCCGCAGGCGGAGATCCCGTCCGCCGGTGTTCGCGTCGGCAACCCCGTCGACCTCCACGACGGCCGTATCCGCCACCATCGCGACCGGAGGACACCGGCCGTTGTCGACCCAGAGGTCGTAGAGGAGCTGACCGGAGTCGTCGGTCTCGTTCTCGTTGAGGAGGAACTCGACGTACTCTTTCGAGGTGGTCTGGTAGTAGAGGGTCGTGATCACGGTCCTCGTCTCCGCCGGGAGCGTGTAGCTCGCCTCGTCCCAGTACTGGCCGTCGGGATAGAGCGGATCCGGCCCCTCGTGGTCGGGATCGACCGGCGTCCCGCCGAAGCTCGCGAACGCGGCGTTCGTGAACCCTTGCGGGGGGATCCGGTTGTCTTTGTAGATCGTGTCGTTCAGCACAAAGTGGAAGCT
>WJJW01000491.1 GCA_014729455.1 Candidatus Eiseniibacteriota bacterium | reverse complement strand
TTCCAGGACCGCGATTCCGCTCCGCGCGCCGATCTCCCGGATCCGCGGCATGTCGGCGCACTGCCCGTACAGGTGGACCGGGATCACGACGCGCGTCCGGGTCGTCCGGACCGAATCGAAGGAAGCGGGATCGAGACAGAGCGTCGCCGGCTCGACGTCGGCGAAGATCGGACGCCCCCCCGCGTTGACAACCGCCCCGGCGGTTGCGAAGAAGGTGAACGTCGGCACGACGACGTCGACTCCCGGACCGACCCCCAGCGCCTTGAGGGAGAGGATCAGCGCATCGGTCCCCGAAGCGACGCCGATCGCGTGGCGTGCGCCGATCCGCTCCGCGAGCTCCCGTTCGAGCTCGGAGAGTTCCTCCCCCCCGATCCACTGTCCGGAGGCCAGCACCCTTTCGGCCGCTTCGAGCATCTCGGTCCGGATCTCCTGGAACTGGGCTCTGGTGTCGAGCATCCCCACGCGCATCGGGTCCTCGCTTGGTGTTGTGTTTCGAAGATTGCATCTGATCCGCGAGCAAGTCTAACCCCTACGGAGGTTTCGCGTTCTAGGAATATCCAGGGGAGAGGGAACCGGCGGACTCGTTGCAGGGCATCAGGTTCGGCGAGCACGGATGCAATTCTCCGAACACAACCTACTCGTCCGGACTGGTCTCCTTGAGGACCTCCTCCGCCGTCGTCCGCCCCGACTTCAGCTTCTCCAGGGCATCCATCCGCAGCGTCAGCATCCCTTCCCGGACCGCCGTGTCCTTGATCGACCGAGCGGAGGCCCGCTCCAGGATCAGCTCGCGGATCCGACCGGTTACGGGCATGACCTCGTAGACCCCCTGCCGGCCTCGGTAACCGGTGTTGTTGCAGTCGTAGCAGCCGCGCCCCGTGAAGAACGTGGCTCCTTCGGCGGCCTCGGGGTCGAGCTGGAGCTCCCGCATCGTCTCCGGCGCGAGCTCGATCTCCTCCCGGCACTTCGCGCAGATCCGCCGGACCAGCCGCTGGGCCAGGATCAGATTCGTCGACGAGGAGACCAGGAACGGCTCGATCCCCATGTCGATCAACCGGGTCAGGGTCGAGGGGGCATCGTTGGTGTGCAGGGTCGAGAAGACCAGATGTCCCGTGAGGGCCGCCTTCACGGCGATCGACGCGGTCTCCTTGTCGCGCATCTCCCCGACCATGACGATGTTCGGATCCTGGCGAAGGAAGGAGCGCAGCGCCGCAGCGAAGGTGAGGTCGACCGCTTCGTTGATGTTCACCTGATTGATCCCGTCGAGGTTGTACTCCACCGGATCCTCGGCAGTCATGATGTTCACGCCCGGGACGTTCACCTTCTGCAGGGCGGAGTACAAGGTCGTCGTCTTGCCGGATCCCGTCGGCCCCGTGACCAGCACCATCCCGTAGGGAAGGGAGATCGCGCGGAAGAAGACCTCCAGGGCGCGCGGTTCGAAGCCGAGCTTGGTCAGGTCGAGAGCGAGGTTGGACTTGTCCAGGATCCGCATGACGATCTTCTCGCCGAAGATGCAGGGTAGGGTGCTGACGCGCAGATCGATCTGCTTTCCCCCCAGCCGGATCTTGATCCTCCCGTCCTGCGGAACGCGACGCTCGGCGATGTCGAGGTCCGCCATGATCTTCAGGCGCGAGGTGATCGCGGCCCGCAGACGATGCGGCGGGGACATCATCTCGTAGAGGGTGCCGTCGATCCGGAACCGGACCCGCAAGGTCCGCTCGTACGGCTCGATGTGGATGTCGCTCGCGCCGCGCCGAACCGCCTCCGAGATCACGCCGTTGACGAACTTGACGACCGGGGCCTGGTCCGCACCCGCCGTGGCCGCGTCGATCGCCTCGTCGTCGGTGGCTTCGACGACCTCCACGTCCTCCTCGACGGTCCGCATGATGTCATCCATCGAGCTGGCCGACTCGTAGAACTTGTCGATCGCCCTCCGGAGCTGTCCCTCGGTGGCGACGAGCACGCGGACCTCGTGGCCGGTAATGAACTTGATGTCGTCGATCGCGAAGAAGTTGGAGGGGTTGGTCATCGCGACGGTGAGCTGACGTCCGACGCGCGCCACCGGCAGGACCTGGAACTTGTTCGCCACCTCGGGCGGGATCATCCGGACCACCCCGGGATCGACCTCGGTCTGGTCCAGGTTGATCGGAGCGACCCCGAACTCGGCGCCCAGGAACTCGAGGAGCTTCTCCTCTTCGATCGCCCCGAGCTTCACCAGGGCGGTCGTGACGCCCCCGCCGTCCGTCCGTTCGACTTCACGGGCCTGACGGAGGGCTTCGTCCGGGACGAGCCCCGCGTCGACGAGCTTCTGCCCCACGTCCGGCTTCAAGCAGCGCTCCCGGAGGAGCGCCGGAGACGGCTGCCTCGCGCGTTGCGTTTTGCACGCATTCGGTGGAATCCCCTTCCGCCCCTCCCCGGGGCGGTCGAAACGACAGCAACGGCGCCAGCCGGGAGGCGCGTACCGGTCCGATCCCGGACACCCGTTCCAGGTCGGCCGGTCCGGTAAACGGTCCCCCCGCGGTTCGTTCGGCCACGATCCGTCCCCCGAGGACCGGTCCGATCCCCGGGAGCGTCGCCAATTCATCGGCCGTCGCCGCGTTGATCCTCAACAGACCTTCGTCGAGCAGTCCCGGAGGGGCGGGCTGGAAGCCGACGGAGTCGGCGCGCGCGGCGAGCACGACGAGCAGCGAATCGCCCGGACCGGTCCCGGACTCCGGATCCGGCCCGAACAGACGCACCGAGAGACCGAGGAGGAGCAAGGCTCCGATCACCAGCAAGGCCTTGCGTTCGTCCGGTGTGAACAGCACGTCGCCCCCCCGTCGGGAGGCCGACGGTCAATCCAGGAAGACCCAGGTGATCCCGGCGCGGTAGTGCCGCAGCGGCAGGATCATGAACCCCCCGTCGTAGCTCATCGAGCGTTGCTCGACGTTGGTGAGGTTGGCCATGACGAGGAACAGATCGGCCGATCCCACGCGGGCGTGGATCTCGCCGTCGAGGAGCCCCAGAGCGGGAAGCGTGCCGTAGGGCGTGGCGACCTCCGTGCGTCCCGATCCCTTGACGCGCAACTCGAGATCCAGGTCGTCGCGGAACAGCCGCGCCCGCCATCCGAACCGCCCCTCCCAGCGAAGAGCGGGCAGGCCGAGATGGCTCTCCGTTCCCTCTTCGGCGGCCGTGGCGAAGGCGCCGGCCCGCAGGTGGAGGTTCAGCGGAAGCCGCGCGTCGGCGCGAACCCAGGGGGAGACGAACCAAGCGTCGGAACGGAGCCGGTCGGCCGGGATCGCGTCCTGCTGCCCGATCCCCAGGAGCGCGAGATCCGCGAGGTTCGGATCCAGGCCGTCCCGATCGAGCAGCAGGTCCATTCCGATCCGGATCTCGGAGCCGCCCGCCGCCCGGCGGTTGGCGACCTCGATCGCGCCGCGCCAGAGCGCTTCGGGCGGACCCTCGTCGCCTTCCGAGGCCAGCCCGATCCCCTGCAGGACCCAGGCGGCTCCGTCGGTCGGCACTCGGGGCAGCGACCGGTGCCGCACCGCGCGGCTGGCGTGCAGCAGGACCCGCGGCAGTCCGGGGGCGTCGATCTCCCCCTCCACGGCGAAGACCGGCGAGAGATCGAGAGGGGCGAGACGGACCGCGCCGGCCGAGGCGCGCACGGTCCATCCGGTCCCCCCGTGGACGCCTCCGGCGGCCAGACCGATCGCGAGATCCTCGAGCAGGCGCTCCCTTGCGCCGGGCTCCTTCACGCGCGTCCGGGTCCCCTCGATCTCCAGGATCGTCGACCACGCCCCCGCGGTCGCGGGCCGCTCGGCCAGAACCCGAAGCCCGACCGCTCTTCCGCGCCGCTCGGTGAGACCGCCGGCCGTCTCCCAGCGGCCCCGGTCGGACCTCCCGTAGAGCGTCCCCTCGACGGCGGTGCCGACCGTGTCATCCTCGGTCCAGCGGAGGGACCCGAGCGCCCGGTCCCACAGCGCGCGCTTCGTCGTGAGCAGCCGGGAGCGATAGGACGCATCGTCGTAGCCCCACGTCGCCCAACCACCCGCCATCCGATGCCCGGCGCGCAGCCCGATCGTCTGTCCCTCCTGCGCCCCCCACAGCAACCGCCCGTCGCTCTTCGAGTCGCCGTAGTAGCCGCGGAACAGCACCGGCCCCAGCGGACGCCGCAGCACGGCCTCGTCCGTGTAGGTCGCGTATTGCCCCTGCGTCAACCGGATCGCGCTGCGCGCCTCGCCGTCCACGGGAGGAAGCAGCGTCAGGTCGAGCCGGGATCCGCCGGTCGAAGACAGCGGTCCTGCGATCGGCGTGTACCGGCGCACCTGCGCGCTCTCGATGGCGAGGAGCGGCAGCGGCGAGAGCGCCGTCTCGGGCCATCGGGACGAAACGACCGGAATCCCGTCCACCCGCAGCTCCGGAACGTCCCGTCCGGGGACCCCCAGCGACAGCGGCGCCGGGCGCTGCGGAGCTCCGGGGCGGAGAACGACGAGGTCGAGTGCGTCCGCCACGGCGTCCCGTCCCTCCTGCGTCGCCGACCGGCGCAGCTCCGCCCGTGCGATCTCCCGTCCCGGCGGGGGGAGCGAGCCGGAGACCAGCCGATCGACCGGACGGAACCGCCGCGCGACGCGCAGCGAGTCGACGGAGAGCGTGTCCCGGCCAGCGGGACCGGCCGTGAGCGTGTCGGCGAGCAGACTGTCGGGGGGGAACCGCGCCCCGGGTCGGTTTGGACCGGACCGGCTTCCGGCATCCGGCTCCGCCCGGCCGTTCCCGGACCCGAGGCCGGGAGCGGTGCCCAGCAAGAGCGCGAGGGTGGCGAGGAGGAGAGGACGGGCTAGTGGTCCGGAGATTCCCCCGAGCCGTCGTTCCCGCCGCCGGCCGAAGCCCCCCGGCCCAGGTCCCGGAACAGGGCGCGCGACTCCTCCGTCTCCCCGGCCGCTTCGAGGACGCAGGCGAGCTGGTAGCGGACCGCGCCCCGTTCCTCCTCGGGCCGATCCGGCACATCGAGGGCGGCGCGATACTCGTGGATCGCCTCGCGATGCCGCTCCAGGCGGCGCAGGCAGGTCCCGCGCATCTCCCGCGTCTTCATCTCGGTTTGGGCGGGAAGGCCCGGCGAGATCAGGACGGCGTCGAACTCCTCGAGGGCCTCCTCGAACAACCCCATCTCCATGTGGCTCAGTCCGAGATCGTAGTGGCCGCCGTAATCGTTCGGCGCGACCTTCTCCCGCACCCCGTCGCGGAACTCCTGCAGGAGGGTGGTCAGGTCGATCCATTCCTCGGTTTCCACCCCTCCCGATTCGCGGACCGCGACCGTCGCCCCGTTCGTTTCGATCACTCCCTGGATCGAGCTGCGGCACTCCTCCGGAATCCGATCGGCCCCCGGGACGTTCATCTCCCGGAACCGCGCCAGGCGCCGCCGCGCGGTGACGTCCTGGGGATCGAGCTCCAGCACCTCCAGGAAGCAGGCCAGCGCCCCCTCGAGATCCTCTTGCGCGATGCGCAGATCCCCCAGGAAGCTCAAATGACGGACCGTGGCCAGTGTATCGCCAAGGCGGCGCGACACGGCAACCAGTTTCTCCGCCGCCTCGACCCGATCGGGGTCCTGCTCGAGCATCTCGAGACAGAGCTCGCGGACCTCCGGCCACCTCTCCTCTTCCCACGCCGCCTCGACCGCCGTCCAGGCGGGATCGTCCGCGCTCGACTCCGTCTCCGCGGGGGGCGGTGGCGCGTCGCGGACC
>WJJW01000490.1 GCA_014729455.1 Candidatus Eiseniibacteriota bacterium | reverse complement strand
CGTCCGCGAGGTACTAAGATCCGGTTCTCGCGCTACAAGTCGGAGCCCGATGCCCTGTTCTACCTCTACACCCAATCCGACACGTCGCGCGCTTCGAACGTGGACGGCTACCGGATCGACATCCGCCACCGCGTCGCGACTTGGGGCAAGATCAACGTCACCTGGTACCACACCGACTTCGAGGTCGGGTCCTCGGAGACGATGGATCGTCTTCAGGTCGACCTGATCCTCGGGTTCTGACCGACGCCGGCCGCGACAGCGAGGCCGGATTCACACCGGAGCTCAGGCAGGCAGATCGAGAAGGTCTTTTAGCTCATCGAAGGAGTTCACAGTGTGGTCCGCGGCCGCGGCGGCTTCAGAGGACAAGTGAGGGGAGCGTAGCGCCACGCAGGCAAGCCCCGCAGCGCGGGCGGCTTCGATCCCGTGAGAGGAGTCCTCGACGACCAGAATCCCCTCCGGTGGGAGCGAGAAGCGGTCGCTGGCCAGAAGGTAGACGTCCGGCGCCGGTTTCCGTCGCGGCACGTCGTCCCTCGTCAGCACGAACTCGAGCCGGCTCCGGACCCCGATCCGTTCGAGCACCTGCTCCGTGTTCGTTCTCTCGGAGCTCGTTGCAACCGCCAGACGGAAGCCGCGCTCGTGAAGTCCGGTCAGCACCGCAACCGCTCCCGGCACGGGAGAGACGGACGCGTGGCGTTCGAGATAGGTCGCCTCCTGAACCCTTCGGAGCTTGCTGAAAGCAGCCTCCGGGACTTGATGCCGCCTCATGAGCTCCGGCACGTAGTCGGCGGGATGCCGGCCGACGATGGAGACGACGTCGTCTTCCGCGAGCGGGAAGCCGACCGCGGCGAAACCGGCGCGGGCCGCTGCGATGTTGAGTTCCTCGCTGTCGATCAGGACACCGTCCAGGTCGAAGATCAAGGCAACTATTCTCGACAGGTCCAGCACGATCCTCATCCCCTTGCGAACGTGAGGGCACTCCTCATGAACTCCCGATCGCGACCGGACAGCATGCTGAACGATGGTCTGCGGGTTTGCCAGTGGGCAGCCCGGCGGCCGGCCGGGCTCGGCCTGACCGCCTCTTGAACAGAGTCTCGCCCTGATGTGGCGGGAACGTGTTCGGACTGCGCTCCTGGCGCATTGAGGTTAGGCTGGAAGCGCGTCACCGAAAAACGCAAAGGAGGTTCATGAGATGGTCGAGACCACATCGCAGATGCTGCCTATCGGTACGACGGCGCCCGACTTCACACTCCCGGATACGGAGGGTCGGGAGGTCAGCCTTTCGCAGTTCGAGGGCGCGCCCGCGTATCTCGTGATGTTCATCTGCAACCACTGTCCTTTCGTGATCCACGTCAAGAGGGAACTTGCGGAGCTGTGCCGCGAGTATCAGGAGCGGGGAGTGGCGGTCGTCGCGATCAACGCGAACGACGCCAACAAGTACCCTGACGACAGTCCGGAGCGGATGAAGGCGGACAAGGAGGCGCTCGGCTACACGTTTCCCTATCTGTACGACGAGACCCAGGAGATCGCGAAGGCGTATCGTGCCGCGTGCACGCCGGACTTCTACGTTTTCGACAAGAGCCGCAAGCTCGTCTACCGGGGCCAGATGGACGACAGCCGGCCGGGCTCGGATACGCCCGTGACGGGAAGAGACCTGCGCAAGGCCCTCGACGCGGCGCTTGCAAACGAGTCGGCCCCCGATCAGCAGAAGCCCAGCATGGGTTGCAACATCAAGTGGAAGCCCGGAAACGCGCCGGAGTACTTCTCGTCCTGAGCCCCGCCGCGCGCGAGTGAGCCCGAAGGACGATAAGGAAGGAGACGGATCATGGCTTCAGAGACCGCATCGATCCCTCGCCGATCCCGGATGAGGGTCGTACTCATGGTGGCGGCGGTGGCGATCCTCGTCGTCGTGGCCGCCGGTGTCGTTTTCACTCTGGTCATCGATCCCGAGCAGTATCGGGGGCGGATCGAGGAGGCTCTCGAGAACGCGACCGGCTGGGAGGCGGAGCTCGGAGCCATCGATCTTTCGCTCTGGGGCGGCGCGTCACTGGATGTCAGCCCGGCGAGCTTGCAGGCCCCCGGCGACGGCAGCTCCCGTTTCTCCATCGAGGAGCTCTCGGTACGGGCCTCACTGATCCCCCTGATCTCGGGGACGCTGAGAATCGACAGCCTGGCCCTCGGGGAACCGGAGATCCGGCTGGTTCGGATGACCCGAGCGGATGGATGGGTTCTTCCCCCCCTGAAACAGGACAACTCGGCCGGGTCGGGCCAACCTGCCTCCGGCGGCGCCGGCGGGATGGCGCTGCTGATGGATCGGCTCGACGTTCACGATGGTCGGATCAGGCTGGTGGATCGGACCGTGACGCCGACGCGGGAGCTCCAGCTCGAGGCTCTGGACGCGGCGGGTCAACTCTCGACCGGAACGGTCGAGGGAACCGCCCGACTCAACGGCGGAGATCTGAGCTTCGAAGGGACCCTTCCCGGAAAGGTCGAGATCCATGTAGACGGGTTTCCCACCGACGCTCTTGCCATAGCGCCGGGTGGAGACCTCGTTCTTCCCGGCGGCACCGTATCCGGACAGATTCGGGTCGATTGGCCTGGCTCGGTCGAGGGCGATCTATTGCTGCGGGAGCTGCGCATGCTGGCGGGCGCGGAGCCGCTCGATGAAGCGCAGGCGACGTTCAGGGTCTCGCCGTCTCCAGGCGAGCCGGGTGGCTGGTCGCTGGCGGCCCTTCAGGTGCGCGCGGGCGAGGCAGTGTTGACCGGCGACGGATCTCTTTCTCCGGCGATGTCCCTTCGCCTGAACGTGGATCGAGCTCCTGTCGGCGATGCCGTGCGCGCCCTGCGGGCCCTGGCACCGGTTCCCGTCAGCATCGAAGGCCCCGGGAAGGCGAGCGTCTCGGTCGAGGTGGATGCGCCGCCGGACGGCGAGATGGACATCCGTGTCGCCGGAGATGCCACGGCAGGTCTTCTGCGTATCGGAGGGCCGCTGCCGGAGGTGCGCGAAGTCGAGGCCGGTTTCTCGATCCGGGGGACCGAGCGCCTGCAGATCGACATCGAGCGCGGGCAGGTGGGAGGCGGACCTCTCAACGGCCGCGTCGTCATCGAGCCATTGGTTCCGCCCGGCGAGATGCGTTTCGAGGGCACGGTGACGGAAGCCCGCTTCGGTGAGCTGATGAAGGGCTTCGCGGGCGACAAGGTGCGTGGCCTCGAAGGCCCGACCTCCCTGGAGACGAGCGTGCGACTGGACTTGTCCGGAGAGGAGATCGATCCCACGGCTTTGCGGGGAAGCGTCTCCGCGGAGGCAGTCGACCTGGCACTTCCCGGCTGGGATCTCGAGGCGAGCCTGCGGAGCCGGCTCGAGGAGAAGCTCGGGTCGCTCGGGGCCCTCGCGGCTCTCCTCGACATCGGCGGAGACGTCCGTGAGGAGAGTGGAGGCGAAGGGGACGCGGCGAAAGACAAGAAGGGTCAGGGGTTGCTCGAGCGCCTCGTCGCTTCGGTCGAGCTCGCGGGCGAGATCTGGAAGCTCCAGCCGGTGCGCATCGTCTCCGGCGATCTGTCGGCGAGGGGGAGCGGCGACTTCCTTCCCGGCGACGGTACGCTGGATCTGGCTCTGCAGGCCCGACTCGACCCGGAGGCAACGAAGAGGCTGGTGCAGGAGCACCGTTCGCTGCGTCATCTCGTCGCAGAGGATGGTGGGCTGACCCTTCCCCTGACGGTCTCGGGCCCGATGACTTCGCCGTCCCTCGGCTTCGATGTGAGCGGGCTCGTCCCGAAGGAAGAAGGCAAGAAGAAGATCGAGAGCGTGATCAAGGGCTTTCTGGACAAATAGGGGGGAGACCGCTCGCGCCGCCTGGCCGGGAGGGAGATTAAGCCTCGAAGACCCGCCGGTCGGTCGGGTCACCGGGCACTGGGACCGTGCTGATGGGCTCGTCCGGTTCACGGTTTCGAATCTCGCAGTACATTGGAAGGCGTATGCACGCGCGTATCCGGATCGGAGGATCGGGCCGGGGCTTCCGCAGGCTGCTCGAGGTCTCGGGTGTGCTGGCATGTCTTGTCATGGCGGCGGGCTGGTCCAGCCCCGCTCCAGCGCAGGAGCAGACCTTCACCAATCCTCTCGTCCTTCACGCGGAGGAGGTCGGGGAGGTTCGTAGTTGTGCGGATCCCACGGTGCTTCGCTGGTCGCCTCCGGGGGATGACGCCTGGTACATGGTCTGCACCAGCGATCCGCTGAGCGGGGCGGATCGTGACGAGCAGGGCTCTCTGAGGTATCGCACGTTGCCGATGTTCCGCTCGGAGGATCTCGTCACCTGGGACTACCTGGGCGACGCCCTCGAAGCGCCGCCGGCATGGGCCGAGCCGGGCGCCGGCCTTTGGGCGCCGGAGCTTCACGAGTCGGCGGGGACCTACTTCCTCTACTTCGCGGTCACCGACGTTCGGCCCGGCGTCAGTGGCGAAGTCGGTTGTGCGACCGACGGCGCCATCGGTGTCGCCACTGCGCCCTCTCCTTCGGGGCCATGGGTGAACCACGATTCTCCGGTCGTACGTCCGCGCCGCAGCGGTCCGGGCTGCGACTTTGCCAGCACACTCGACCCCGACGTGGTCCGGGACGAAACGGGTCAGGGATTCCTGCTCTTCGGAGGTTACAAAGGGGGGATCGCCTCCCGACGGCTGTCCCCCGATGGGCTGTTCGCTCCAGCCGTGACGGAGGTGGCCGTGACGACCGGGCGGTACGAGGCTCCCGAGGTCTTCCGCACGGACCGCGGATACGTGTTGTTCGCGTCGCCCAACGGCTGCTGCAACGGCGATCTGACCGGGTACGCCGTGATGGCGGCCCGGTCCCCCTCTCCGGAGGGCCCCTACACGGATCGCCACGGAGCGGACCTGCTGGACGGCCGCACGGGGGGAACGCCCGTCCTCGCGGCGAGCGGGGGAGCCTTCGTGGGTCCCGGTCACATCAGCGTGTTCGGGGATCGAGATGGAACCACCT
>WJJW01000489.1 GCA_014729455.1 Candidatus Eiseniibacteriota bacterium | reverse complement strand
GACGAGCACGAAGGCGGGGTAGGAAAGCGCCGAGCGCACCTTCGTCTTGATCCCGTCGATCCGTTCCAGGTAGATGGCCAGATCCTCCAGGATCTCGTCGAGGGTGCCGGCCCGCTCCCCCGCGCGGATCATGCTGAGGTACATCTCGGTGAACGCCTCGGGATGCGCGGCCATGGCGTCGGAGAGGCTCTCCCCCTTCTCGATCCGGTTGGCGACGTCGCCGATCGCCTTCGCGAGCACCTTGTTCGGAGAATCGGCCGCCAATCCCCGCAGCGCACGGAGCAGAGGGATCCCCGCCTCCATCGCCGTCGAGAGCTGGCGGGTGAACAGCGCGAGATCGCGCGTGTTCGCCCCGCCGATCGGCTTGCTCAGGAACCGGGTGAGCCAGGATGGCTTTCGCCCGAGGCCGATCCCCTCGGTGACGTGAAGCACGACGAACCCCTGCGCGTGGAGCTGGTTGACGGCTTCATCCATGCTTCCGCACGCAAGCACTCCGGACACCTCCTTGCCGGTGTCGTTCTTCACCACGTATGCGTAGCTGGCCATGAACGTCTCCGGCTACGTCTGGGAATCCTGGTCGTCGCTCAGGCAGACGCGCAGCACCTCGTCGACCGTCGTCATCCCAGCACGCACCTTTTCGATCCCGTTGGCGCGAAGCGATCGCATCCCTTCCTCCGCGGCGCGTTTGCGGATCTCGCTGGCCGGCCGGTTCTCGGCCATCAGCGTGCGGAGCTCGGGCGACATCTGCATGATCTCCACGATCGCGACGCGCCCGAGATACCCGCGGTCCTTGCACACGGCGCATCCGGCCCCTCTTCGGAATCGGATCGGTTCTTTCTCGTCCGCTCTGGAGGGATTTATCCCCAGGGCGAGGAGGATCTCCTCGCTCGGCTGGTACTCCTCGAGGCAGTGCCGGCAGGTTCTCCTGACCAGGCGCTGGGCGATCACGAGATTGAGCGCGCTCGCCGCCATGAACGGCTCCACCCCCATCGACACCAGACGGGTCGCCGTGGCGGGGGCGTCGTTGGCGTGGATCGTGCTGAAGACGATGTGGCCGGTGAGCGCCGCGCGGACGGCGATCTCCGCCGTCTCGGAATCCCGGATCTCCCCGACCATGATCACGTCCGGATCCTGCCGCAGGAACGCGCGGAGGGCCCGGGCGAAGGTGACCTGCTTGCGCTCGCTGACCTGGACCTGCGTGATGCGGTCGATCTGGTATTCGACGGGATCCTCGATCGTCGTGACGTTGAGCGTCTCGTCGCGAAGCTCCAAGAGGCTCGCGTAGAGCGTGGTCGACTTCCCGGACCCCGTCGGGCCCGAGAGCAGGATCATCCCGTGCGGCTGACGGATCGCCTTGACGATGATCTGGTAGTCGCGCTCGGAGAAGCCGAGGTCCCGCAACGAGAAGCTGAAACCGGTCTTGTCGAGGAGCCGGAGAACGACTTTCTCCCCGTGGATCGTCGGGATGATCGAGACGCGGACGTCGATCTCATGGTCGTCCAGCTTGTAGGAGAACCGCCCGTCCTGCGTCGCGCGCCGCTCGGCGATGTCGAGGCTGGACAGGATCTTGATCCGGGAGACGACTCCGGTGTAGACCGCGCGCGGCGGGGTGAGCGCGTCGCGGAGCATCCCGTCGACCCGGTACCGGATCACCAGCCCCCGCTCCTGCGGCTCGACATGGATGTCCGTCGCCCTCTCCTGGCTCGCCTGCGCCAGGATCTGATCGACCAGGTTGATGACCGACGCATCCTGCGCGTGACGCTCCGCGTCCGCCTGGGTCGTCGACTCGGTCTCGACCCCCTTCGGCCCCGCCTCGTCGACCACCCGGTCGATCAGACGGTGGACGCTCCGCTTGCCCTCGATCCGGGAGTAGTGCGTCTTCCGCCC
The DNA here is from genome assembly GCA_014729455.1 of Candidatus Eiseniibacteriota bacterium. GTDB lineage: Bacteria > Eisenbacteria > RBG-16-71-46 > CAIMUX01 > VGJL01 > WJJW01. The sequence continues at coordinate 1,802 of WJJW01000489.1, read as the reverse complement.
CTCCTCGAGATCCTCGGAGGGAGCGATCAGCAGCTCGAGTTCCCGGCCGGTTCGCTTGCAGATCCGCCGGAGCTGATCGAGCGCCTCGACGTCCAGCGGATCGGCGATCGCCACGACCAGGGACTTCCCGTCGAGCCGGACCGGCAACATGTCGTGTCGGGTCGCCGTCTCGAAGGGGATGAGGTCGAGGACCTCCGGCTGGACGGCGTCCCGCGTGCGGTCGAACATCCGATGACCGAGCTGCTCCGCCAGGTTCTCGAGGAGGTTCTGCTGGGTGATCTGTCCCCTCTGGATGAGGATCTCGCCGAGCCGCTGGCCGGTCTTTCGGTGCTCGGCGAGGGCGGAGCCGAGCTGTTCCTGCGAGATCAGCCCGGCTTTGACGAGCAACTCGCCGAGTCCCTGGGTCTTCGTCTGCAACGATCCGCTCCTTGTGCGATGGGCCGGCTTCTCCGATCGGTTCGGGCGGGGAGACTCCCCGGTCTTCATCGTCGGTTTCGGCAGATCCCCTTCGCATGATGAGCGTTGTCGGGTCCGACCCGGGGCGATGGGCGGTGGGGGAATTTGCTCACGAATCTACCCGGTTCCCCGACGAGCTCCCTTCTCCACGCAAGCCCCGTCTCATGCAGCCGGCCCGGCGGGCCGATGAGAGAAGGGATGGGGCTACTCGTCCGGGCCCGGGGTCGCGGCGTCCGGCGTTGCGGGAATCTGTTCGGCCGCGGTCGATTCGAGGAGGCGACGATGGACTGGCCGATCCGCGGGAACCATCCAGCCCGCGGCGACAAGCATGTCCGCAGCGGAGAGCGCGGAGCCGGGCTCCTCGAGGTCTTGATCGCGGTCGTGCTCCTGGCCGTCATCACGCTCGGAATGGTCGAGTTCTTCGCGAAGGGCCGGATCTGGTTCGATCAGGAGGAGCGCAAGCGCGTCGCCACGCTCCTGGCGCAGGAAGCGCTCGAACGGACCGTCGCCCGCGGCTACCCGCAGATCCAGAACTGGTCGGAGAACCGGACGATCGCCTCGACCCCGTACGCGATCCAGGTGCTCGTCCAGAGCGACGTCCCGGAAGCCGACATCAAGAGGATCACCAGCCAGGTCACCTGGAACGCGACTCCGGTGGCGCAACGCTCTCTCACGCTGATGACGCTGGTCTACGACAACTGAAGGACGCTGCGAAGATGGCGGAACCACGCGGAAACTCGAAGTCGGGCTACGCCTTGCCGGCTATCCTGATCCTTGCTTTCGCGATGGGGATCATCGGCATGTCGTTCATCTCGATGGCCGGTCATGAGACCCGCCAGAGCCAGGGGGAGCTGGACTCCCAGCGCGCCTTCTGGCTGGCCGAAGCGGGCAAGGAGCGGGCGATGCGGTGGATGGCGACGCGCTTCCGCCCTCCGGACACCGACGAGACGATCTACCAGGGAATCGCCGACGCCGGAGGCGGCACCTACAGCGTCGAGGTCGTCGTCGACACCTCCACGCTGTACAGCAATACCAAGGGCTTCATGCTGGAGGCGGTCGGGAACTCGGGGACCCGCGAGCGCCGGATCCGGCAGCGGATCCGGATGCTCTCGTTCGCGCAGTACGCCTACTTCACCGATGACGAGCGAACGCCGGGCGGGACCAACATCTGGTTCATCGGCGCCGATCAGATCCACGGCAGGATCCACACCAATGGAACCTTCCGGATCTACGGCTCGCCCACGTTCCATGGCGAGGTGACCAGCGCGTCGGATCGGATGATCGGATATCCGTACTACCACGTCTACGGACCGGACGGCTGGCCGATCGGGGGGAACAACCCGCAG
>WJJW01000488.1 GCA_014729455.1 Candidatus Eiseniibacteriota bacterium | reverse complement strand
GTACGCACGCCGATGCGCCGCTGCACGTACGCGACGGCGCGCCGGGGATCGAGGCGGCGGACCTCGCCGCGTACCTCGGACCGGCGTGCGTGGTCGAGGCGGCGCCGGACGAGCGCGGCCTGCTTCCCGAGTCGATTCTCGACGCGGTCGATCCCTCCGATCCTCCGCGAATCCTCTTCAAGACCGGGACCGATCCGGATCCGAAACGCTGGACCGACCGATTCGCCGCGCTCTCCCTGGATCTGGCGCGTCGCCTCGCCGCGGGAGGCGCCCGGCTCGTCGGTCTCGACACCCCGAGCGTCGATCCCGCCGACTCGAAGGATCTGCCGGCCCATCGGATCCTGCTCGACGCCGGCATGGCGTGGCTGGAGAACCTGGACCTGTCGGGGGTCGAGCCGGGTCGGTACACGCTGGTCGCGTTGCCCCTGCGGATCCGCGGCGCGGACGCGAGCCCGGTTCGGGCGATCCTCATCGATTGACCGGCGCGCTCGGAGCGCTCCGCTTGTCGCCGTCGCAGCCGTTTCGCTACGTTGGTGGGTTACGATCGTCGCCTCGCGCAGACCAGGGCGGACAAGGAGCGATCCGGAGTGAAGCTGACGTTCCTCGGAACACGCGGATACATCGATCCCGAGAATCGACGGCATCGGATGCACACGGCGGCGATGGTGACCTACCGCGGCGCGCGGGTGATGATCGATTGCGGGGAGACCTGGCTGGGCGAGCTCGACGATCTCTCGCCCGACGCGGTCGTGGTCACGCACGCGCACCCCGACCACGTAGCCGGACTGATGGAAGGCTGCGACCGCCCCGTTCACACCCACGATGACGCATGGCGGACGATCGGCGCGTTCCCGATCCCGAAGAAGCATCGGCGCCGGCTGCATCCGCGCCGGCCGAAGCGGATCGAGGGGATCCGGTTCGAGGCGTTCCAGGTGGTGCACTCGACGCGCGCGCCGGCGGTCGGGTACCGGATCACGGCGGGACGGCGAAGCGTGTTCTATGCGCCCGACCTCGTCGCGATCCACGATCGGTCCGCCGCGCTTGGGGGCGTCGATCTGTACGTCGGCGACGGAGCGACGATCACGCGCAGCATGGTCCAGCGCGATGAAGAAACGGGCGAGCCGATCGGCCATACGACGATCCGCGCGCAGCTCGGGTGGTGCCGCGACGAAGGGGTCCCGCGGATGATCGTCACGCACTGCGGCTCCGACATCGTCGGGGGCGACGAGCGGAAGGCGATTCGAGAGATCCGCGCGCTCGCGAAGGAGAGGAGCGTCGAGGTCGAGGTGGCGCATGACGGAATGGAGATCGTTCTCCGGTAGGCGCCGATCCACCGATCCACGGCAAGGAGGAACCATGACGCAGGACACCGGCTTCCTGGAACAGGTAGACGCGAGCTTCGACCGCGCGGCGGCGTATACCGATTTCCCGCTCGATCTGCTTGAGCTGATCAAGCAGGTCAACGGAGTCTACTACTTCACGTTCCCACTGAAGCGGGACGACGGATCGCTGGAGGTGATCCGGGCGTGGAGGGCCGAGCACAGCCACCACCGGCTCCCGACGAAGGGAGGGATCCGCTTCAGCAGCCTCGTCGAGGAGGACGAGGTGATCGCCCTCTCCGCGTTGATGAGCTACAAGTGCGCGATCGTGGACGTTCCCTTCGGGGGAGCGAAGGGCGGCGTGAAGATCTCTCGCCGCAACTACTCCACTTCGGAGATCGAGCGCGTCGTCCGCCGGTACGTCTTCGAGCTGGCGAAGAAGAACTTCATCGGTCCGAGCGTTGACGTGCCCGCGCCGGACTACGGCACCGGGTCCGAGGAGATGGCCTGGATCGCGGACATGTATACCTCCATGAACATGCAGGAGCTGAACGCCTATGCCTGCGTGACCGGCAAGCCGATCGCCCAGGGGGGGATCCGCGGGCGCAACGAGGCGACCGGTCGCGGCGTCGTCTTCGGGCTGCGCGAGGCGTGCTCGTTTTCGCAGGACATGGAGGCGCTGGGGCTCGCGACCGGCCTGGAAGGCAAGCGGGTCGTGATCCAGGGGCTCGGCAACGTCGGGTACCATGCCGCGAAATTCCTCCTGGAAGAGGGGGCCGTGCTGGTCGGTCTCGCCGAGCGCGAGGGGGCGATCGTCAGCGAGAACGGGCTCGCGCTCGAGGACGTCGTCGCGCATCGGCGGGAGACAGGATCGATCCTAGACTTCCCCGGCGCCCAGGATCTGTCCGAGAGCCGCCAGGCTCTGGAGCTCGACTGCGACATCCTGGTCCCGGCCGCGCTGGAGGAGGAGATCAACTCGTCGAACGCCTCCCGGATCAAGGCGAAGATCATCGCCGAGGCGGCGAACGGGCCGACGACTGCGGAAGCGGATGCGGTTCTGCGGGAGCGCGGCGTGTTGATCCTGCCCGACGTGTTTCTCAACGCCGGCGGGGTCACCGTCTCGTACTTCGAGTGGATCAAGAACCTCTCGCACATCCGCTTCGGCCGCCTCGAGAAGCGGTTCGAGGAGAAATCGGCGCGTCGGATCCTCGAGGCGGTCGCGGGGATGTGCGGAGGATCGGTGACCGAAGAAGTCGTCGACCTCGCCGTGCGGGGCGCCAGCGAGGAGGACTTGGTCAACTCCGGACTCGAGGAGACCATGGCCACCGCCTATCAGGGCATTCGTTCGACCCGGCTGCGTCTCGGCAGCGAGGTCGACCTGCGGACGGCGGCCATGGTCATCGCGATCGAGAAGATCGCCGTCGCCTACGAGCAGCGGGGGATCTTCCCGTAGCGGAGCGCCGATACGTTCCCTGAATCGAGGGCCGAGCAGGATGCACCCGATCCCGCGTGGGACCGGGTGCATCCATCTTCCCGGGGCAGAGCGCGATCCGGATCAGGCCCCGCCGTGGCTCCGGAGACGCTCCCGAATGAACCGGTGGTACGCGTCCCGGATGAAGTAGAAGAACATCAGGAACAGCAGACCGCTCACGAATCCGACCGCCTCGTAGGCGAAGACGAGGATGACGGCGAGAGCGGACAGCGTCGCCGAAGACAACGCCTGATACCAGAAGCCGTAGTTCCGCTTCCACGTCGAGAAGAAGCGGGCGTTCGTGTGCAGGGCGATGACCCCGGCGACGAGAAGCGTGTTGGCCGCGAAGAAGACCGCCGCCGCCGCGAGCATGGCTCCGGGGCTCTGGAGGAAGAGCGGGACACCGGCCATCCCGTCCATTCCGGTCGTGGCCCGAAGAACCACGTACGCGAGCGTCAGGGAGATCGCCGTCTGGGAGGCGTTGAAGACGGCGCGTAATGGACCCCTGCGGTGCAGGAGGAGATCGGACAGCCCGACGCTCAGGAATCCGATCGGTACGACGTACGACAGCGGCAGTACGAAGAGCATCGCCAGGTTCGCGGTCAGCGACATGCTGACCATCCCTTCTCCGGTCGGTGTTCGGAGCCAGAAGCACTCCGCGGCGAGACTGAAGAAGAGCCAGAAGAGCAAGACCCCGGTGTCGGTCCACCACGGCTCGGGACGGGTTGCGCTCCAGAGGAGCAAGGCCGCCCCGGCCGCGAACACGAGTCCGATGTAGAGCAAGAGGCCGGAGGATGGAGCTCGGCTCGACATGTTCACTTCCTCACGGTCCGGGTTGGGGGCTGCAGGGTGAATGGCGTGCCTCTACCTCCCATCACCATCCTGCTCGACCGGCCCCGTAGCGGGAAAAGTGCGGCAGCTCGGCAGACACCTCCGGAGCGTTCGAGTCGAACGTACCGCCCATGTCGACCCAGTCATCGGTGGCTTCGTCGTACCAGAAGATCGTGATCTGATCCCGCTCATCGACGTTGGTTCCCGAGAGATCCATCGTCAGGGTGACGGGCACCTGGAACTGCAGGCCGTGCGGCGAGAGATCGCAGGCGACCGTACCGTTCTCCTCTCGGATCTCGATGGTGATCTGCTCGTACCATCCAGGGATCGCCCGAGGCGGAACGGTGACCGTGTAGCGGCCGACCGAAACGGTGCCGCCCGTCCATCGCGTGACCCATGCCGATGCCGACGTCTGTTGCTGATTCCAGCCGGAATCGTCGTCGTCGCCATCGTCATCCCGATCGTCCCCATCGTCGTCGTCATCGTCGTCATCATCGTCGTCGTCCAGTGTCACGGCGGTCGTCGGAGAGTCCAGGAGCTGAACGAAGTCCGGCCCGGAACTCGCCGCCGGCTGCTGGATCGAGTCGACCCCGCAGGAAGTGGCCAGAAACGCCACCATTGCAAGGAACAGAATCGCGAACATCGTCTTCATGTGAGCCTCCCTTGTTCAGCGCACGAAACGTGTCCTCGGAGAGGGCAAGCCGTGTGCCAGGTCTGTAACAGGCTGTAAATACGTCATTGACGACGGATTGCCTCTCCCCCTTGTGGGGATACGCCGATTGTCAAGAAGAGAGGATCCTGTCCGGAAGACGGTGAACACATTGGTATAGAACCGATTAAGGGCGGTCTGGTCCAATCCGGCCTCCGAGGGGCGTCACGCCCCACCGACAGGCTGCGCCGGGGGGACTCCCGGAGCGACTTCGATCGGACTGCTCTCACGGATGGCGCGCGCGCTTCAGGACGTTCTTCTATGCTCCATGGAGCCTGAGATCGGATGCGTCCCTATAGGGAGAGGAGGTCGAGGATGCACGGCAGGAGAATGGCGCTCTTGATCGGATTGCTGATCGGCATGGGATCGCTTCCAGGCGAGCTCCCGGGTCCGGCGGCGGCGGAGGAGCTTCCGTTCCTCCTGGAGGGGGATCTGGGCCTCGCGATCGGAGTTCCGCAGGGCGATCTCGCCGACGAGATCGAGGATCCGGGCGCCGGCGGCCAGCTCGTGTTCGGGATCGGGTCCCGGTCGATGCCGATCTTCGTCGGAGCGAACCTCGGATGGATGAGCTACGGGTCGGACAGCCGGGAGGAGCGTTTTAGTCCGGACATCCCCGAGGTCCAGGTCGAAGTGAAGACGAGCAACAACATCCTCTACGGACATCTGCTCCTGCGGATGCAGCCGCCGTCGGGGAGATTCCGTCCGTACCTGGACGGGCTCGTCGGGTTCAAGAACTTCTACACGAAGACGGAAATCCGGAACATCGACGGGAATGATGAGGAGCCGATCGCCGAGTCGAAGAACCTCGACGACACGGCGCTCAGCTACGGGATCGGCGGAGGTTTGCGGTATCGGATCTACACGGCGGAGACGGCGGGCTCGACCGCGGAAGGAGACCAGGATTCGACGCAGAAGAGCCCCCTGCGCATCTCTCTCCATGCCGGCGCCTGGTACCTCCTGGGCGGCGAAGCCGACTATCTGAAGGAAGGATCGATTCGTCAAGAGGAGGGAAGGGTCCTCTACGACATCTCGCAGTCGAATACCGATCTGTTGATCATCCACCTCGGGGTGTCGTTGTCGTATTGATCGGGGCCACCTCGGGTAGCGGCGGGGATCGGCACGATCCGGGTGCCGGAGTCACGCCTCCGGCATCGACCGGTCCAGAACCCGGTAGCCGATCGCCTCGGCGATGTGCCGCTCCGCCACGGTTTCGGCGCCCTCCAGATCCGCGATCGTCCGGGAAACGCGCAGGATCCGGTGGTAGGCACGGCCGGTGAAGCCGAGCCGATCGGCCGCCATCCGCAAGAGCCCGCGTCCCTTCTGATCCGGAGCGGCG
>WJJW01000487.1 GCA_014729455.1 Candidatus Eiseniibacteriota bacterium | reverse complement strand
CTGTAGGCATAGACGAGGAACAGATCGGCCCCGACCGCTCCGGGAACGAACGGTTTCGTTCCCCGCAGCCGGTACCCCTCGTCGGTGAGGACCGCCTGCGCCGGCTCCTCGCCGGGACGGGTCGTGGCGGGATCGGACAGGGCGACCGCTCCGAGCAGGTCCCCCTTCGTCAGGCGGGGGAGGAACGACTCCCTGGCCTCCTGCGTGCCGGAGCGGGCGATCCCGTCGCAGACGAGGAGGTTGTGGAAACCGACCAGAAGTCCGATCGACGCGCAGGCGCGGGAAAGCTCGGCGATCGCCAGGCCGGTGGCGAACCGGTCCCGCTCGTACATCCCGAGCCAACCTCCCGTTCCCAGGCGCCGGATCTCTTCGCGGGGAAACGCCCGCGTCTCGTCCCGCCGGGCGGCCTCCGGAGCGCAGATCTCGGCGGCCGCGCGGACCGCCTCCTCGCGGAGCTTCTCGGACTCGGCATCCGGTGCGAAGCGCATCGCTTCACTCGGAGTAGTCGTAGAACCCGATGCGCGTCTTCCGGCCCAGCCGACCCGACTTGACCATCTTCACCAGCAAGGGGCAGGGACGGTACTTCGGATCCCCGAGGCCGTCGTGCAGGACGTTGAGGATGTCGAGGCAGACATCGAGACCGATGAAGTCGGCCAGCGTCAGCGGGCCCATCGGGTGGTTCATCCCGAGCTTCATGACGATATCGATGTCCTCGACCGACGAGACCCCCTCCATCACGCAGTAGACCGCCTCGTTGATCATCGGCATCAGCACGCGGTTCGACACGAAGCCGGGGTAGTCGTTGACGCTGACCGGCGTCTTGTCCAGGTCGCGCGCCAGCCCTTCGATCTCGGCGTACGTCTCGTCGCTGGTCGCCAGACCGCGGATGATCTCGATGAGCTTCATGATCGGGACCGGGTTCATGAAGTGCATCCCGATCACCTGGTCGGGTCGCTTGGTCGCGGCGGCGATCTCGGTGATCGAGATCGAGGAGGTGTTGCTGGCCAGGATCGTCTTCGGCGGCGTCAGCTCGTCGAGCCGCTCGAACAGCTCCTTCTTCACCGGGGCCTCCTCGATCACCGCCTCGATGACGAGCTGCGCGTCCCGGACCACCTCGAGCTTCGTCGTGCGCGAGATCCGCTCGAGGATCTGCGGGACCTGGTCCTGTCCGAGGTTTCCCTTCTTCACGAGCCGCTCGAGGCTCTTCTGGATCGTCTGGGCGGCGCGATCCAGCGCGTCGGGGGAGACGTCGTTGAGGACGACGGGATACCCCTTGTGCGCCAGCACCTGCGCGATGCCGCTGCCCATCGTTCCAGCACCGATGACCGCTACGACTCCGTTGCGTTCCATCCTTCCTCCTGTTCGGTACGGCCCGCCTGAGACGGATTCCGGTTGGTGCGTGCGTTTGCGGCGCGGCTTCTCCGCGCTACAGGGTCTCCACCGCCATCGCCACGGCGTTGCCTCCTCCGAGGCAGAGCGTCGCGAGCCCGGTCTTCGCACCCCGATCGGCCATCGCGTACAGCAGGGTCGTCAGGACCCTCGCGCCGCTGGCTCCGATCGGGTGGCCGAGGGCGACGGCACCACCGTTGACGTTGACCCGCTCCCAGTCCCAGCCGAGCTTCTTCCCGTCGGCCAGGGCCTGGGCCGAGAACGCCTCGTTCGCCTCGATGAGGTCGAAGTGATCGATCTTCACGCCCATCTTCTCCATCAGCTTCTCCACCGCCACGATCGGCGCATAGAAGAGCAGCTCCGGCGCCGTGCCGCCCGTCGCGTAGGAGACGACCTTCGCGAGAGGCTTCGCGGAGATCTTGTCCGCGAACGCGCGGGACGCGACCACGAGGGCCGAGGCGCCGTCGTTGACGCTCGGCGCGTTGCCGGGCGTGATCGTTCCCCCATCCCGCTTGAACGCCGGCCGGAGCTTCGCGAGCGCGTCCGGAGTCGTCTCCGCGCGGGGCCCCTCGTCGGTGTCGATCGTGATCGGATCCCCTTTCCGCTGCGGTACCGGGACCGGGAAGATCTCGTCGCGGAACTTCCCCGCCTCGATCGCCGCGACCGCCTTGCGGTGGCTCTCGGCGGCGAACCGATCCTGGTCCTCCCGCGAGATCTCCTCCTTCTCGGCGATCAGCTCGCCGGCCATCCCCATGTGCCAGTTCTTGAACGAGCACCAGAGGCCGTCGTGGACCATCAGATCGGTCAGCTCGCCGTTTCCGAGCCGGTAGCCCGACCGGGCGTTCTTCAGGAAGTACGGGGCATTGGTCATGCTCTCCATCCCGCCGGCGACGATGCACTCCGCCTCCCCGGCGCGAATTTCCGAGCTCGCCATCATCACCGCCTTCAGGCCCGAGCCGCAGACCTTGTTGACCGTCGTCGCGGCGACGGTGTCGGGCAGGCCTCCCTTCAGCGCGGCCTGGCGCGCCGGGGCCTGGCCCGTTCCGCCCTGGAGGACGTGCCCCATCAGCACCTCCTCGACCTGCTCCGGCTTCACCCCCGCGCGCTTGACCGCCTCGGCAACGACGAGACCACCGAGATCGGTCGCCTGAAGCGGCGTCAGCCCGCCCTGGAAGCGCCCGACCGGTGTCCGGACCGCGGAGAGGAGCACCACTTCCCGAAGCCCCTGGTTCTGCTGTGCCATGATCGTTTCCTCCTCTCTAGTTCCCTTTGAGGATCTCGCGGGCGATCACCAGGCGCTGGATCTCGGAGGTCCCCTCGCCGATCTCGGTGAGCTTCGCGTCCCGGAAGTACCGCTCGACCGGCAGGTCCCGCATGTAGCCGATCCCGCCGTGCACCTGGATCGCCTTGGTCGTCACCCACATCGCCACCTCGGAGGCGACCAGCTTCGCCATGGCCGATTCCTTCTTGAACGGCACGCCGGCGTCCTTCAGCCGGGCGCTGTTGTAGACGTGCAGCCGCGCCGTCTCGATCTGCGTCGCCATGTCCGCGAGGATGAACTGCACCCCCTGGAACTCGCTGATCGCCTTGCCGAACTGCTCGCGCTGCCGGGCGTGCTCGACGCTCGCCTCGTAGGCGGCCTGGGCGATCCCCAGGGCCATCGCCCCGATCGAGACGCGCCCGCCGTCGAGCGTGTCGAGGAAGATCGGAAACCCCTTGTTCTCCTCGCCGAGAAGCGCCGAGGCGGGCAGCCGGACATTCTCGAGATGCACCTCGGCCGTCTCGCTCCCGCGGCAGCCGAGCTTGTCCTCGAGCTTGCCGATCGTCACCCCTTCGGTCGGTTGCTCGATCAGGAAGGCCGAGACGCCCCGCGTCCCGGCCTCCTTGGACGTGCGCGCCGCGGTGATGATCAGCTTCGCCATCTTCCCGTTGGTGATGTAGATCTTCGAGCCGTTCAGGACCCAGCCGTCGCCGTCCCGGACGGCGGTGGTCGTCGTCCCCCCCGCGTCGGACCCGGCGCCCGGTTCGGTCAACCCGAAGGCGCCGATCCACTCCCCGCTCGTCAGCTTGCGGAGGTAGCGCTCCTTCTGCTCGTCGGTCCCGTAGCGCAGGATCGGGTAGACCGACAGGCTGGTGTGCGCGGCGAGCGTGATCCCGGTCGAGGCGCAGATCCGCGAGACCTCCTCGACGGCGATCGCGTAGGAGAGCAGATCCATCCCCGCGCCCCCGATCTCTTCCGGATACGGGATCCCGAGATAACCGAGCTCGGCCATCTTGGTGAGGATCTCCTTCGGGATCTTGCCCTCCCGGTCGATCCGCGTGGCGTGGGGCCGGATCTCGCTCTCGGCGAACTCCCGCACCGCTTGGCGGATCGCCTCGTGCTCCTCGTTCACCATGATCATCGGGGATTCCCTCCTTCGGCCCGGATCGGGCCGGGATCTAGACCGCGATCTCGGGCACTTCTCCGGTCACCCGGATCTTCGCCTCGCTCCGCTCCTGGATCTCCGCCGGGGTCCACCCGGGGGCGCGTTCGCGCAGGACGAATCCGCCCCCCTCGGCCACGTCGAGCACGGCCAGGTCGGTGATGACCCGGTCGATGCAGGAGATTCCCGTCAGCGGTAGCCGGCACTTCTCGAGGACCTTCGGGGAGCCGTCCTTGGCCGTGTGCTGCATCGTGACGATCACCCGCTTCGCACCCGCGACGAGGTCCATCGCCCCGCCCATCCCCTTGACCATCTTCCCGGGAATCATCCAGTTGGCGATGCTGCCTCCCTGGTCGACCTCCATCGCCCCGAGGATCGTCAGGTCGACGTGGCCGCCGCGGATCATCCCGAAGCTGTCCGCGCTGGAGAAGAACGAGGATCCCGGCAGCGAGGTGATCGTCTGCTTGCCGGCATTGATCAGATCGGGATCCTCTTCTCCCTCGTACGGGAACGGACCGATCCCGAGCATCCCGTTCTCCGACTGCAGGACGATCTCCATCCCCTCGGGCACGTGGTTGCTGACCAGGGTCGGCATCCCGATCCCCAGGTTGACGTACATCCCGTCGCGAAGCTCGGCGGCCGCCCTCCGCACGATCTGCTCCTTGCTCAATCCGCTCTTCATGATCCGCCCCCCGAGGTGCCCGTCTTCGGGCGCATCGTCCTCTGCTCGATCCTCTTCTCGTAGCCGGATCCCTGGAACACGGAATCGACGAAGATCGAAGGGGTCGCCACGACGTCGGGATCGATCGTCCCGACGGGGACGAGTTCCTCGACCTCCGCGATCGTGGTGCCGGCGGCCGTCGCCATCATCGGGTTGAAGTTCCGGGCCGTGGCCCGGTAGGTCAGGTTCCCCGACCGATCCCCGCGGAACGCCTTGACGAAGGCGAATTCGCCCCGAAGCGCGTGTTCGAGGATATAGGTCCGGCCGTCGAACTCCCGGTGGTCCTTCCCCTCCGCCACGACGGTCCCGACTCCGGTCGGGGTGTAGAAGGCGGGGATCCCGGCGCCGCCGGCCCGGATCCGCTCGGCGAACGTCCCCTGCGGGACCAGTTCGAGCTCCAGGTCGCCGTCGAGGTACTGCCGCTCGAACGTCTTGTTCTCGCCGACGTAGGTGGAGATCATCTTGCGGACCTGCCTCGTCTGCAGGAGCAGGCCGATGCCGAAGTCGTCGACCCCGGCGTTGTTGCTGATGACCGTGAGGTCCTTCGTTCCCCGCCGCAGCAAGGCGGCGATCAGGTTCTCCGGGATCCCGCAGAGCCCGAAGCCGCCCATGAGGATCGTGCAGCCGTCGCTCACGCCGGCCCGTTCGAGCGCCTCGTCCGCGTCGCGGATCGCCTTCTCGATCAAGTCGCGTCCCCTTCCTTGGCGGCCTCCTCGGTTCCTTGCTGTGATTGCCCCCGCCCCGTCTCGAACCGGCGGCGGATGTACTCGATCGGCGCGCCGGTCGGGGTGCCGGGACCGAAGATCTCTCCGACCCCCATCTCCCGGAGCTTCGCGGCGTCCTCCTCCGGGATGATCCCGCCGCCGATCACGTGGATCTCCTCCCCTCCCCGCTCGCGCAGCAGGTCGAGCACGCGCTGGAAGAGGGTCATGTGGGCGCCGGAGAGGATGCTCAACGAGACGACGTCGACGTCCTCCTGGATCGCCGCGTCCACGATCATCTCCGGTGTCTGGTGCAGGCCGGTGTAGATCACCTCGAACCCCGCGTCACGGAACGCGGTCGCGATCACCTTCGCGCCGCGGTCGTGGCCGTCGAGCCCCGGCTTGGCGACCAGGATCCGGATCTTCTCGTCTTGCGTCATGGTCTCTCCTCCGCTCCCCTTCCCTCGCTCCGGCGCGCGTCGTCGCGGGCCCCCGGCACCCCTTCCTCGAGGAGGCGGGCGACCAGGGAGTCGACGAGGGCATAGGGGGAGCCTTTCCCCTCCTGGATCCGCGCGGTCGTCTCGGCGACCCACCCCTCCAGGTCCCAGCGCCGCACGAGACCGCCGACGAGCCGGTCCCGGAGCTGGGTGCGCAGCCTCCGGGCGATCTTACGCGATCGGACCTCCCGTCTCCGCTCCGGATCGCGCTCGAGGTGCGCGCGGTGGCGGTCGATCGCCTCGAGCAGCGCGTCGATCCCGTCGGCGCGCAGCGCGACCGTCCGGCAGATCGGCGGCTCCCAGCGGTCCGCGACCCCGGTAGCGTTCAGCTCGCGGGAGAGCTCGAGCATCAGGGAGACCTCCTTCTCCAGCCGATCGCCTCCTTCTCGATCATACTTGTTGATGACGAAGACGTCTCCTCCCTCCATCACGCCCGCCTTCATCACCTGGACCGCGTCGCCCGACTCGGGGACCAGCACGAGGACCGTCGTATCGGCCGCCTCGACGACCTCCATCTCCGACTGGCCGACCCCCACCGTCTCCAGCAGGATCCAGTCGAAGCCGGCCGCCTCGAGAAGCTCGCTCGCCTCGATGCTCGCCGCCGCCAGACCGCCGAGGCTCCCGCGGCTCGCCATGCTGCGGATGAAGACGTCCGGGTCGCTCGAGTGATCCTGCATCCGGATCCGGTCGCCGAGAATCGCGCCGCCGGTGAACGGGCTGGAGGGGTCGACCGCGAGGATCCCGACCGCCGCGCCCCGCGCGCGCAGGCGACGGGTCAGCTCGTTGACGATCGTGCTCTTCCCGGATCCTGGCGGGCCGGTGATCCCGACCCGGTGGGCGGGATGGTCCGCCCGGTAGAGCCGGTCCAGGAGCGCCCGGCCCGCGGGGGTCCGGTCTTCGATCCAGGACAGCCCCCGGGCGAGGCCGCGCCGGTCCCGGTTGCGGACGCGGGAGGCGATCTCCTCGACCGCCTCCAGGGCGGATGGCGTCACGAGACCTCCGGAGCGGTGACGGTAAACGCTTGGGAGTCTGCAAGCTACCAGAGGCCCGGAAGGAGTGTCAACCCGATTCGGGCCGCAAGCCCCCCGGAGAAACCGCCGATGCGGGCGTCGCACGTCCTGTGCGACCCGATCGGCGGCCGCCATGAGAAAACCGCTCGTCTCCCCCACCCTCCCCGCCATGGCGTCTCCGGGGACTGCGCGAAGCTAATGATCGGGGCGGGCGGTGTCAATCGGGATCTTATGCTTCGAGCGGCACCGCGGCCGGGATCCAGCGGACCCGCGCCTCCGCCTCCCCCTCGAGGGTCACCTCCAGGACGTCGCAGCGCCAGCAGGTCGCGCCGTACCGCTCCCGGGCGAGGAAGGCGCGGGCCGCGCGGGCCAGGGCGTACCGCTTCCGTCCGACGATCGACGCGCACGGCGTCCCGTGCCGAACGT
>WJJW01000486.1 GCA_014729455.1 Candidatus Eiseniibacteriota bacterium | reverse complement strand
GATCATCAGCAGCACGGTGTCGAGATCGTCGAAGATCGCCAGGATCCGGGCCTTCCGAAACAACCAGGTCGCCCCCAGGCCCGCGGCGGCCAGCATGGAGAACAGGACTCCCGCCGACGTCGGCGCCGCGAAGCGCCCCGCCAGGAGCGTTTCCTTCCAGGCGGTCAGATCGCCCCAGAAATCCGCCGGCAGCAGCACGAACACGAAGTAGAACGTCACCAGGATCCAGGGGAAGCTCGCCGCCGTGAACGCCACGACGTAGTCCCACCCGTACTGCCTGACGTTGGACTTGTCGATGTCGAACTCGTATCCGACTCGGATCATGATGAACGAGAGCGCGGCCATCGTCAGCACACGCACGACATCTCCGATCGTCGCGTACCCCGGGCCGACCATGCCGGGCAACGTTTGAGAGCCGATCAATCCGAGCAACAACAACACGCTCAGGAGGAAGACCTTCTGCATGGCGCGATCTACTCCTTCTTCTTCGTGCGGTTCTCCTCCGACCTCGTCGGGTCGTCGAAGAAGTCCACCACTCCCGTGTCCATCGAGTACTCGGCTCCGACGATGCGGAGGCTCCCCGCTCGGACCCGCCGCCCAAGTACGTCGGACCCGCTTCGCAAGCGGTCCGCGGTTCTGCGGACATTTCCTCGGATCGCCGCCGAGACCACGGCTTCGGGCGCTCCCTGCTTCCCTCCGCCGACCAGAGACTCGAGGGTCGGACGGATCCATTCGACGATCGTACTCGAGCGATCGGCCCCCGCGGGGTCCGGATCCCGAAGCGCTTCGAGAGCCGCCTGGACGGCGCCGCATCCCGAGTGTCCGAGGACGACGACCAGCTCCGTTCCCAGATTCTCCACGGCGAACTCCACGCTCTCCACCTGGGAGAGTTCGGCGATGTTCCCGGCGACGCGAACCACGAAGAGATCCCCCAGACCCTGATCGAAGACGATCTCGACCGGAACCCGGGAATCCGAGCAGCCGAGCACCACGGCAAACGGTGATTGCGCCGCGAGGAACTCCTCCCGCCGCATTGCGCTGGCACGGCCAGTCATCTCCGAGGCTCCGGCGGCGAAGCGGCGGTTGCCCTCCCGAAGCCTGCGGAGCGCCGCGGACGCCGGATTCATGAACGACCTCCTTCCCGATCCCCGGGGGGGCCACCGTCGCTGCCCCCCGGCCGCGCCCGGCGACGCCTCCCGAACTCGCCCGCAGCGACGATCAACAAGGTAAGCAGAGTCAGTGGAATGGCGAAATAGAGCATCACGGCGCTGAACCGGGGCAGATGGTCGTGCTCGGTCGCCGCCAGGACGAGGTAGCCGGCGTAGGCGAGGTAGTAGAGGAAGAGGATCCCTCCCTCCGTCCTGCTGATCCGCCCGCCGGTGAAGAACATCGGAAGGCAGGTGAAAGCGACGACCACCATGATCGGCAGGTCGAAGCGGATCGCCGCCGCGGAAACATCGATCCCGCCCGGCGAGAGGAAGCTCGCCAGGCCCAACACGCAGAGGAGGTTGAAGAGGTTGCTGCCGATCACGTTCCCGGCGGCGATGTCCCGCTGGCCGCGGAGGCTTGCCGTGACCGACGTGACGACCTCGGGCATCGAGGTCCCGAGCGCGACGAGCGTGAGACCGATCACCAGGTCGCTGAGCCCGGCCGCCTTGGCGATCGAGGCGGCCCCGTCGACGAGCCACTGCGCTCCAAGGACCATCACCGGCACTCCGAGAAGCACGAATGCGAGGTCGAGCAGTCCCCCCCTCATCGAGCGCTTCGGATTCGTGCGGGCCTCGTCGTTCGGCTCGCGCGGCACCGTTCGCCGCTTCTCGTGACGGATCGTCAGCACCAGATAGACGAAGAGACCCCCGAAGAGGAGGAGCCCGTCGAGCCGGCCGAACCGGTGATCCAGTCCGAGGACGAGAACGATCCCGGAGACCCCGATCATCACCGGGACGTCCCGGCGCACGAGGGCCCTCGAGACGAACAGGGGGGCGATCAGCGCCGACAGGCCGAGGATCATCAGGACGTTCAGGATGTTGCTGCCGACGATGTTTCCCAGCGCGATCCCGCTGTGATCGGAGACGGTCCCCTTGAGGGCCACGGCCAGCTCCGGGGCGCTGGTCCCGAACGCGACGACGGTCAAGCCGATCACGAGCTGCGACATGCCCAGGCGGGTGGCGAGACGGGAAGCCCCCCGGACCAGCAGCTCCGCACCGACGATCAACAGTGCGAGCCCCCCGGCGCAGAGCAGGATCGTCGCGACGGTCATGCGGCGGGGGGCCCTCCAGTCCGGGGCGGCAGCCTCCGGATCACTCCCCCTCCGGGTCGACGAGCTGGAACCAGTTTCCGTCCGGATCCGCGAAGACCGGGCACCCCTGATCCTCCCCCGCGAAGCGAACGCCGCGCTCCTCGAGCCGCTTCTGCGCCCCGGGCAGGTCCTCCGTGTAGAGCACGATGTTCGACGGACTCGCGTCGAACGAAGGGGAGCGGGCGACGTTCTCGCCCGGGCGCAGCAGCAGCTCGACCTCGCCCAGCTTCAGCCAGATGAAGACCTCGGCCTGCTCGGCGACGACCTCGAAGCCGAGAACGTCTTCATAGAACTTCCGCGCCTGTCGCGGATCGGCGACCCGCAGCTCGACGTGGCCGAATCGCATCGGTGGACCTCCTCGATCGCATCCAGTCCAGCCAGGATACACCATCGATCCGGGCCCGCGCCGTGGTCTGCCGGGCAGGTCACGCCGTACTGAAGTACCGAACGAAGACCGCGAGCTGGTACGCGCCGAGCCCGGCCAGAATCAGGACCGAGAGGAGCAGAAGCGCCCGTTGGAACCGGGCACCGAGAACCCTCGCGCTCCCGAATGCGACGATCAGGACGGCGAGCATCGTCACCATGACCGTGTAGAAGGCGGCGACGACCGCGACTCCCCGCTCCGGCGACTCCCGCCAGGCGGCGATCACGGCCGGTCCGAGGATCAGCGTCCAGCCGAGGTAGGGGTTCGGATTGACGAGGTTGACCAGCGCGGCCTCCAGGAGCGTTCCCGGGACCTTCCCCTTCCGTGCGAGCGGATCGGCCACCGGCCGGCGCCATTGGCGGAACGCTCCGTAGGCGAGGTAGAGGAGAAGCAGACCTCCCGCGCCGCGGAGGACGCTCTGGGTGGTCGGGGAGAGGCGTCCGAGGACCAGCAGGGCGAGCAAAGCGATCGGCCCGTCGCTCAAGAGCGGCGAAAAAGAGGCGGGGAGGGTTCGGCGCCAGCCGAGGGAGACCACGCGCGAGAACAGGTAGGCCTGGAGCGGTCCCGGTTGAACGGCCGCGGCGAAGGCGAGGCTCGCCCCGAATGCGATGGGCTCGAGCATTACCGCCGAGGAGAGCGGCCGGGATCCCGGGAGGGCTTCCGGCCGGATGCGCCCGGGAAGGACTTCCTGGATTCGAGCTTGTCGGTCCTCATTCTTCCGCCCGTCCCGGAGCCCTTCCCCCGCCGCGCTTGTTTTGCCAGAGCTCCAGGAGATCTCGGCGCAGGACCTCGCTGGTGCAGGGCGGCTCGTACGGCCGGTACAACTCCCCTTCGACGTACAGCCCTTCGGAAATCCCCCACGACTGCAACACCTCGGGATCCGCGGTGTCGATCTCACGGTAGTCTATACGATCGGCGAGTCCTTCCACGGCGTCCCGCGTCTTGATGCACCCCTCGCAGGATCCCGTGCACCAGCCGTTGCAAAAGATGGTGACGGAGACCTTCTCGGCGCCGGGCTCGGGACGGCGGACCTCGCGATGGAATCGCGGCGGCGCGGCCGTGGCCGTGAACGGCTTCCAGACCAATACCGCCATCCCTTGCTTGTCGGCACGTTCGTAGCCCATGTGCTCGTAGAACGAGACGGGGTTCCAGTACGGAAAGTCCATCCCCCACGCCGCCACGCCGGCGAAGCCCGACGCGCGGGCTTCCCGTTCGATCGTCCCCAGGATGAGCCGCCCGTACCCGTTTCCCTGGCGGTTGCCGATGTGATGATCGTAACCGTGCACCCAGATGCAGAGGATGGCGAGAAGATCGCGTCCCAGCAGGTGCGACCGCTCGATCGGCAGGGACTGGCACATCCCGGCCACCTCGCCCGTCTCGAGGATCAAAACCTTCGCGCGGAGGCCGGAATCGCGATGCGCGTCGACCCAGCGTCGCCGGAGCGCGACGACGCGCGGATCATCCGGCCGCTCATCGTGCAAGCACCGAAGGAAAGTCGGTTCGGTTTCGGGGGTCACGTCGAGGATGTGCATCTCACGGGTCCTCCGTCGCCACGCCGTCGCCCGCTACGTCGACCACGACGATCCCGGTCTTCCGGCCGGTTTCGACGTACCGGTAGGCGTCGGCGATCTCATCCAGCAGGTAGGTGCGGTCGATTACGGCGCGGATCTCTCCCGTTTCCAGTCGATCCCTCAGGAACGCGACGAACGATCGAGCGTCGGTCGCCAGAGGGAAGACGACCCGGTTGCTCTTCGTGATCGCCGACCAGAGCGTGAGCAGCGGGTTTTGGACCCAGGGGCCGAGATCGGTCGCCGCGTACATTCCCTCGGGTTCGAGGAGCTTGCGGCAGCGGAAGAACGTCGTCTTGCCGACCGCGTCCATGACGAAATCGAACTGCTCGCCGATCTTCGTGAAGTCCTCGGCCGTGTAGTCGACGACGTGATCGGCGCCGAGCGAATCGACGAGGTCCAGGTGCTTCGTCTCCACGACCGCAGTGACCTCCGCGCCGCGCGCCTTCGCGAGCTGAACCGCCGCCGTTCCGATGGCGCCCGAGGCGCCGTAGATCAGAATGCGCTGGCCGAGCGCCACCCCGAACCGCGACAGGATCGCATTCGCGTACCAGGCCCCTTCGCAGACCACCGCCTCCCGGTACGGCAGTCCTCCGGGGATCGTCGCGACCGCTCCCCGCTCGGAAACGCGGAAGTACTCCGCGTGCGCCCCGAAGATGTCGGGCGACATGCCGAAGACCCGATCCCCGGGCGAGAACGATCCCACCCCGGTACCGACCGCTTCGACCTCGCCGGCGAAGTCCATGCCGAGGATCGTCGCTTTCGGTCGACGAAGCCCCGTGAAGAACCGGATGAAGAAGGGGCTGGCCCGGAGAAAGCCGCAGTCGGTCCGCGTGACGGTCGTCGCGTGGACACGGATCAGGATCTCGCCCGGCCTCGGTTCAGGCTTCGGGACCTCGCGGATCTCGAGGACGTCGGGCGATCCGTAGCGCGCGTTGACCACGACCTTCATCGTGCGGGGGGACGATTCCACGGGAGGAGTATAGCGCAGGCGCGACCGCTACTCCGGGATCCGGCGCTCCCGGCCCACTCGATGACACGGCCGGCGTTCCAGAGGGAGGGGAGAGCGTCCAGATCGAAGGAGCCCGCGATGATTGGCAGCGCCCGGGTCGGCGGACTCATCACACCTCCGATGATCGCCCCCTTCGCGCCGGAGCGGTGTTTCGCGATCAGCCGCCTCGCAAGCCGCCTTCCTCGAGCGCATAACTCCCGGTGAAGCCGCTCGCGACATCCACCACGGCATGGATGGCGATCGGCACCCAGAGGGTGCCGGTGAGCAGATACGCCGCGCCCAGGACCACACCAACGATCGTGGCGCGCACCACTCCGATGCCCAGTCCGAGGTAGAGATGGGCCATCCCGAAGAGGACCGCCGAGACGAACACCGCGATCGGCGCGGGAAGCCAGACCATCAAGTACCAGAGCAGATACCCCCGGTAGAGGACTTCTTCGCAGAAGCCGGCCGTCAGGCTGAGCCCCACCCACAGCCGGCGCTCTCCCCCGCCGCGCGGGATCATCAGGGCGGAGACGCCGCGGAACTGCTTTCGCACTTGCGCCCGCGCGTCGGCCGAAGCACGTACCGTCGCGACCTGGTATCCAAGGCCGGACGCGATCGCCACGACGACGATCGCTCCTCCCCAGAAGGCCCAACCACCGGGCAGCCCGAGCCCGACCGCCGACAAGGCTCGTCCCGACCCGAGCCACCAGGCGATGGCCAGCGGCGTCAGCAACCACAGTTCGATCATGCTCTGGTAGTAGAAGCGACGTCTGGAGTCCGCTTCCCCCGTCTCCAACCGGGATCGCCCGCTTCGAAACCAACCCACCGTGAAGAAGAGTGGATAGGCCACCGCGATCAGCGCGACGAGCAGGTGGTCACCCAGGCTCGGCATCTTTCACTCCTTCATTGCTCTGTCAGCGAGGAATCGTCCCTCGCCCGGGTGGAGTGAGAAGATCCGGTGACCCTGCACGCGCCTCGGCCTCGACAATCTGGCTCCGATCACGGGGGGACCGACTCCATCGCCACAACCATGTCCGGAAACGCCGCCATGAAACCACCGACCGTCTCGGCGATCTCTGCGCGCCCAACCGTTGGAGTCCCCGAGTTCACCGTAAGAGTCCCCTTCTCGGAGAAGAAAGATGCGAGGCTCTCCGGATCTTGACTGCCCCAGGCTGCGGCATACCGGGTGCCAAGGTCGCTTGGATCAGAAGCCTTCATCGCGGGCCCTCCAGGGCTCGGAGTCGCCCCATGGACTTCGCCCGGGCGTAGGAGCGCGGGACCGTTCCCTGAGAGGCCACGGGAGCGACGGTACCGGTTCCCCGCCATTCCGTCCATCCGTGCGACACGGGCGGTCATCTCGTTTGCTCGTGTCCGCTGTCATTCGGAAGTACAACGACGCGGTATCCATCCTCGACCCTTGAGTGCTGATGCGGATAGCCGAACGGATGGGCCGCGAAGAGCTTTCCGTCGATGCACCTCGGCTCGTAGCGAACATGGCGATGTCCATGCAGGACCGCCACGACGCGATCCGCGAGGTCCTCGATCAACTCTTCGAGCGCGCTGCTCCAGACATTCCCCTGCGTCGGGTCGTGCGACGGAGCGGATCGATGGCCGACGTGATGCGTGACGATGATCAGACGCGTCGCGCTCGGCAGGCGGGCGACGTCTGCGCGGAGAGCTTCCGCGAGGCGGTGCGCCAGGTCCATGTCCCTTTGTCCCGACGGCTGATCAAACCACTCCGAGAATCCTTCGCCGGTGAACCATCCGATGCTTCCAACGATCGCGAGATCCGTGTTCGCCAAGGGAAGGGGATTGCCGGGGAGATACCACCACCCCGCTTCCGCGGAGATTCTAGGAAACACCTGCTCGTAGCGTAACTGAGCCGAGTCCTCGTCCGATTCCCGATCAATCACCCAGACGTCGTGGTTTCCCGGAACCCAGCATTTCGGGGCGTCGTGGTGAATCCTACGCAGAAACCGGTCGACCTCGCCGGTGTGGTGCGAGATGTCGCCCGCGCAGACCAGGACATCCGGAGCCGGCTGGGCGTTGATGTGCTGGATGAGCGCATCGACGTCCTCCTCCTGATCGTGCCGGTGCGCGTGGATGTCGGAGAGAAGACCGATTCTCAACATGGGGTGCGTCCTGGGTTGCTACTTCGGTCGGTTCCCTTCCTCGTTCCCGCGAAACCGCAGACGAGGAAGATCAGGCTCGGCGCTGTGATCAGGAAGAACCAAGGACCGT
>WJJW01000485.1 GCA_014729455.1 Candidatus Eiseniibacteriota bacterium | reverse complement strand
GGACCGTGCTGGTCCCGGTGCCGCTGCATCCCGCCCGGTTCCGGGAGCGGGGGTTCAACCAGGCGGAGCGTCTGGCCCGGGAGGTCGGCCGGAGACTCGCCCTGCCGGTCCGGACCGACCTGCTCCGCCGGCGCCGCTGGGAGGGTTCCCAGACGAGCCGGATCCGACAGGGGCGGGCGGCGGCCGTGTCCGGGGCGTTCACCGCCGCGGGCGAGCCTCCGGCGCAGAGAATCCTCCTCGTCGACGACGTCTGGACGACCGGGGCGACCGTACGGGAATGCCGGCGGGTCCTGCTCGCCGCCGGGGGGATCCCTCCGATCGGGATCCTCGTCGCGGCCCGGACCCCGCGGATCCGGACCCGGCAGCGGGGCAGTTGAGCGGCGGAAACCCCTGTGCTAGCGTCCGGTCGAGGAAATCGGCGCGCGGGGATGGAGGGTCATGTTCAGAGAGATCGTCATCAATTCGAACCCCAGCGAAACCCGCATCGCCGTGCTCGAGGACGCCCAACTCGTCGAGCTCCTCCTCGAGCGGGCCGAAGAGCGACGCCTCGTGGGCGACATCTACAAGGGGCGCGTCAGCGCGGTCCTGCCGGGGATCCAGGCCGCGTTCGTCGAGATCGGCCTGCCGAAGGCGGCCTTCCTGCACATGTCGGACATGCTCGAAGCGATGCTCGACTTCGAAGATTTCGATATCGACGACGATCCGCAGGGGCCGAGCCGCTCCCGTTCCGACATGAAGATCGAGGACTACCTGCAGAAGAACCAGGAGATCCTCGTGCAGATCATCAAGGAGCCGATCGGGACCAAGGGGCCGAAGGTGAGCGGACGGATCTCCCTGCCGGGCCGCTTCCTGGTCCTCATGCCGGGTCTCGATCACATCGGCGTCTCGCGACGGATCTCCGATCGCGACGAGCGGCAGCGGCTCCGCAAGATCCTCACGCGTTTGAAGCCGGCCAATGCCGGGCTGATCTGCCGGACCGTCGGAGACGGCAAGGGCGAGAAGGAGTTCGAGCAGGACGTGAAGTACCTGCTCGACCTGTGGGAACAGATCGATTCGGTCGCCGCGAGCTCCGAGCCGCCGGCGCTGATCCACCGCGAGATGGAGATGGTGACCGGACTGATCCGGGATCTCTTCACCGAGGAGATCGACCGAGTCGTGATCGACGCGGAGGAGGCGTACCGGCAGATCCTCGCTTACTTGAAGGTGTTCTCCCCGGACCTGAAAAACCGGGTCAAGCTCTACCGCGGCGACGGTCCGATCTTCGACGAGCACGACATCGAGAGCGAGATCGCCAAGACGCTCGAGCGGAAGGTCTGGCTGAAGAAGGGCGGGTACATCGTCATCGACCAGACCGAGGCCCTGATCGCCATCGACGTCAACACCGGGCGCTTCACCGGAAAGCGGTCTCCCGAGGACACGATCCTCAAGACGAACGTCGAGGCGGCCAAGGAGATCGCCCGGCAGCTCCGGCTCCGCGACGTCGGCGGATTGATCGTGATCGATTTCATCGACATGGAGCAGGAGACCTCGAAGCGCCAGGTCTTCGATACGATGAAGCAGGCGCTGCGGACCGATCGGGCGCGGACGAAGGTCTTCCCCCTGAGCGAGCTCGGTCTCGTGGAGATGACGCGGCAGCGGGAACGGCCCAGCGTCCTGCATTACTACAGCGAGGACTGCTTCGGTTGCGGGGGCAGCGGGAAGGTCCTCTCCTGCGCGTCGCTGGCGATGAAGGTCGACCGGTTCCTCCGTCGAATCGCCGCTCACTCGAAGGAGCGGCACATCCAGCTCCGGGTCCATCCGGAGCTGGCGACGTATCTCTACGACGAGCGGAGCGAAACCCTCGCTTCGCAGGAGAAGCAGCTCGGGCTGACGGTGGATCTCCGGGACGACCCCCGGCTCCGGCGGGACGATATCCGGATCTGGTTCCCGCGGCTGCGGAAGGACGTGACGGCCGAATTCCAGGGTTGACCGGTTCGTCCAACCCGGATAAGCTCACAGCTTTGGCTCGATAGGGTCGTTTCTCGGAGGGGATCCGTGCACGCAATCGTGGAGTTTCAGGGGCGCCAGTTCCGGGTACAGGAGGGAGAGACCATCCAGGTCCCCCTGCTGGAAGCCGAACCGGGCAGCGCGATCGTGATCGATCGCGTCCTCATGATCGCCGATGGGGATTCGGTGACCGTCGGGCATCCTCTGGTGGACGGGGCGACCGTCGACGCGAAGGTGCTCGGCCACGGCCGGGGGCCCAAGGTGATCGTCGGGAAGTTCAAGAGAAGGAAGGATTACCGCAGGCGCAAGGGGTATCGCGACGACTTCACCGCGGTGGAGATCGCCGGGATCCGCGGCGCCTGAGCGGGGACGTTCTACATGGCTCATAAGAAGGGGCTCGGCTCCACGCGAAACGGCCGCGATTCCAACGCCCAACGGCTCGGCGTCAAGGCGTTCGGCGGGCAGCTCATCCATGCGGGGTCGATCATCGTCCGCCAGAGGGGGACGCGGGTCGTCCCGGGCCTGAACGTCGGCAGGGGGAAGGACGACACCCTGTTCGCCCTCGTCGACGGTCGGGTCGTCTTTGCCGCCCACCGCTCCGGTCGCCGGGTGGTCAGCGTGAAACCGGAGCCGCTCGCGGTGGAATCCGAGCCCGTGACCGAGGGTGCGGACAGCGCGACGCAGACGTAGCCTACCGGGCCGCGCCGGTCGTTTCCGTCCGTTCCTCCGGATCATCATCCAACCCCATTCCCGGAGGTCGAAGAGATGAGCAAGGTCACGGTCGTAGGCGCCGGCCACGTCGGCGAGATGACGACCTACTACTTGAGCGAGATGGACCTCGCCGAGCTGGTGGTCATCGACATCGTCGAAGACATGCCACAGGGGAAGGCCCTCGACATGTACGAGGGAACCCCGGTCCGCGGGAGCGATACCAAGGTCCGTGGGACGAACGATTGGGCGGACATCCAGGGCTCCGACATCGTCGTCGTCACCGCAGGTCTCGCCCGGAAGCCCGGGATGTCCCGCGACGACCTCCAGAAGAAGAACGCCGAGATCATCGGCGACATCTGCACGCAGATCAAGGAGCGTGCCCCGGACGCTCATGTCGTCATGGTCACCAATCCACTCGACGTGATGGCCTACCACGCCTACAAGGTCACCGGCTTTCCCGCCAACCGCGTGGTCGGGATGGCGGGCGTGCTCGACTCCACCCGATTCCGCTCGTTCATCGCCATGGAGCTGAACGTCTCGGTCCTCGACGTGCAGGCGATGGTCCTCGGCGGGCACGGCGACTCGATGGTCCCGATGGTCCGTCACGCGACCGTCGGCGGGATCCCGGTCACCGAGCTGATCCCGAAGGATCGCCTGGAGGAGATCGTCCAGCGGACCCGGATGGGCGGAGGGGAGATCGTCAAGCTGCTCAAGACCGGCTCGGCCTACTACGCGCCGGCGGCGTCGGCGGCGCAGATGGTCGACTCGATCCTGAAGAACCGCCGCCGGATCCTTCCATGCGCGGCCCATCTGTCGGGTCAGTACGGGATGAGCGACATCTACCTGGGCGTTCCGGTGATCCTCGGCGCGAACGGCGTCGAGGAGATCATCGAGCTCGATCTGACGCCGGAGGAGACCGAGGCGCTGAAGCGCTCGGGAGAGGCGGTCGCGACACAGGTGAAGCTGCTCTAACCCCGGGTCGATCGGATCGGGGTCAGGCGGCGTTGACACCGCGGACCCGGCCGCGTACCGTGCGGCCGGGTCCGTCGTACGAACTGGCACGGGGGGACGGTGGAGCAGACCAATCCGATCGACCGCGAGCCGATCGTAGGGGTCATCCCGGCCCGATTCGAGTCCACACGCTTCCCCGGAAAGCTGCTCCAGATGCTCGGGGACCGGACCGTCCTGCACCACGTCCACGAGAACGCCCGGCGGAGTCGGGTGCTCGACGCGATCGTCGTCGCCACCGACGATGAGCGGATCCTCCGTGAGGTGCTCGCCTTCGAGGGGACCGCGGTGATGACCTCGCCGACGCATCGCTCCGGCACCGAACGGGTCGCGGAGGCGGTCCGCGATCTCCCGCGGGTCCCGGCGCGGGTGGTGAACATCCAGGGGGACGAGCCGTTCCTCGGGCCGGAGGAGATCGACGCGGTGGCGCGCGCCGTTCGAGACGATCCCACCGCGGTCTGGACCGCCGTCTGCCCGTTCTCCGACCCCGAGGCGGTGGGCCGCGAGGATGCGGTCAAGGCGGTCCTGGCCGCCGACGGGCGGGTCCTGTACTTCTCCCGGGCTCCGGTCCCACACCGGCGGACCGGCGGGGGATGGACCCCCGCCCACCGGCACCACGTCGGGATCTACGGATTCGCGACGGCGATGCTCGCGCGGTTCATCGCCCTTCCGTGTTCTCCGCTGGAGGAACTGGAGGGGCTCGAGCAGCTCCGTCTCCTGGAGGCGGGGATCCCGATGCGGGCCGTCGAGATCCCCGCGGGGTTCGGAGGAATCGACACGAGGGAGGACCTGCAGAGGGCTCGGGAGCATCTCGCCGCCGGGCTCGAGGGAGGAACGCAGTGACCGGCCAGCCGCCGCGCTTCATCTTCATCACGGGGGGGGTCGTTTCTTCGCTGGGCAAGGGGATCGCCGCAGCCTCGACCGGGCTTCTCCTGAAGGAGTACGGGTTCCGGGTGACGCTGCAGAAGTTCGATCCGTACCTGAACCTCGATCCCGGCACGATGAGCCCCTACCAGCACGGGGAGGTCTTCGTCACCGACGACGGGGCGGAGACCGATCTCGATCTCGGCCACTACGAGCGGTTCACGGACCAGTCGTTCGGCAAGGAGAACTGCTACACGGCCGGCCAGATCTACGATCGGATCCTCTCGCGGGAACGGCTCGGCGACTTTCTCGGCAAGACGGTGCAGGTGATCCCCCACGTCACCGACGAGATCAAACGCTTCCTTCGCATCGGCGAGGGCGAGACGGATTTTCAGCTTTGCGAGATCGGCGGCACGGTTGGCGACATCGAGGGGTTGCCCTTTTTCGAAGCGATCCGCCAATTCAGCCAGGAACAGCCACGCGGCCAATGTGTGTTCATG
>WJJW01000484.1 GCA_014729455.1 Candidatus Eiseniibacteriota bacterium | reverse complement strand
TCCCTCGCCCGGGATTCCGGCCGGATCACCGATGAACTGCTCGAGGACTCCGGGGCCGACCTCGCCGAGACCGCGCGGCGCGCCTTTCTGCTCCTCGACGTCTCCGCGGGAAGACTCACCGTTCCCGCGCCGCCTGAGGATCTCCTCGACCTGCCGGAGCATCTCCCCGCGCCGATCCGCCGCCTGGCCGGGCGGCTCTACGCCGGGGCGGAGGCTGTATCCCCTTGGGTCCGAGCGTCTTATGACATCGATCCCGAGGTGACGACCGCGGCGCTGTACTCCACCGCGGTCGCCCTGCGCAACGACGAGCAGTTCGACCAGCTCGCCTCGCTCTCGCGTGAGAGCCTTCGGCTCTACCGCGCGACCGATCTGGCCTATCTCGGCTACGCGACGGCGCTCTGGCTCCGGCACCTCGAGTCGGCGATGCGGGAGTACCGGGAGTCAGAGAGCGAGAGGGCGATGGAGGTCGAGACATTCCGCCTCACGACCCCCCTCGGCGAGGTCCTGATCGGGGGGACCGGTGACGACCGGCACGATGCCCCGGCCTTCCTCGTCGTCGAGACCGGCGGAGACGACACCTACGGTCCCGGATTCGCGGTCCCCGCTCTGCCGCGCTCTCCGATCGCGGTGGTCGTCGACCTCGCCGGCGACGACCGGTACGTCGAAACGGCCGACACGACCGACGGCGATCCGCGCCCGTATCCCTCCTTCGGCGCCGGCGTCTTCGGTATCGCGACCCTTCTCGACCTGGGCGGCGACGACGTCTACCGGACCTACGAAGGCGGACTCGGATCCGGCTGCTTCGGAGCCGGCCTGCTCGTCGACTTCGCCGGCAACGACGCGTACACCAGCGGCGGCCGCTGGAACCAGGGGGCGGCGCGGGCCGGGATCGGAATCCTCCTCGATCACGCCGGCGACGACCTCTACTCCTGCGCGCAGCAGTCGCAGGGACTCGGGGCCACCCTCGGCGCTGGGATCCTGATCGACCGCGCCGGCGACGACCGGTACGTCGCCCGCGACGACGGCAACCCGTCCGAGCTGTACGAGGGGCAGTCGGTCGCCATGAGCCAGGGGTGCGGCTACGGCCGCCGGGCCGATCTGGGCGACGGTCACTCCCTCGCCGGGGGGTTCGGGATCCTGATCGATGGGGAGGGCGACGACGACTATCACGCCCAGGCATGGGCGCAGGGATGCGGATACTGGTGGGGCGTCGGGATCCTCGAGGATCGCTCGGGCGACGACCGGTACCGCAACGGGAAGTACTCCTCCGGAGCGGCCGCCCACTTCGCGATCGGCGTCCACGTCGACCTCGCCGGCGACGACCTCTACAACGAAGGCAACGCGACGGCGAAGAACCAATACCAGGGCCACGCGCGCGACGGATCGATCGGCCTTTTCCTCGACGGCGGAGGTGATGACGTCTACACGTTTCGGACCCACTGCGCCGGGTCCGGGGATCTCGCATCGATCGGGCTGTTCTGGGATCGAGAGGGGGACGACGTCTACAGGTTCACGCCCGCCTACCGCGACGACTCCCCGTGGGCCCGGACTCCCCCGATGGGATCGACGACCGCCTACGAGCCGATGCGTTCGTTCCGGGACGATCTGCCCGCCTACGGGATCTTCCTCGACACGGGAGGCGCAGACCTCTACGAAACCGGAGGAATCGGCGCGGACCGGTCGACCTGGACGATGCACCGAGATCCGACCGCCTGGGGGGTCGGGATCGACACGGCTCCGGAAGCCTATTCGAGCAAGTAGACCCGGAACGGCGTCGCCCCGTCGCGGTCCGGCACCACCCGCGTCGTCGCGACGCCGTGGTATTGATGCGCCATCGGGGTCCGGTAGCCGTTCGGGTTGGACGCCGCAACGCCGCCGGCGGGCAGCGCGATGACGTCGAACTCGGTGATCGACGCGGGGTCGTTCGACTCGCGGTACGGGTTGTTCACGCGATAGCGCCGGACCGCCTCGATCAGGCCGATCCGGATCACCAGCTCCTGATCCTGGAACTCCTCGAACTCGTCGTCGCCCGGGTCCACGAAGTCGAGCAGGCCCTTGATCACCTGCACCCGGGCGCTGTCGGCCGCTTCCTGTTCGAACAAGTCGAAGAGCGTCTCGGCCGTGACGACGATCCCGTCGAGGTCGCTCTCCGTGATCTCCTCCGTGGCCATCATGTGGAGCGGCTCGATCGAGACCTCGACCTCGTCGTCGGAAAGGTCCATGAAGATGAGGATCGGGATCCGCAGGCGGAGATCGGCCAGGCCGTAGGCGTTGATCGTCGCCTCGAAGCGGTAGCCGAAGCCCGGCTTGCGGACCACCCCCTCCGGATCGGTCACGGCCCCGTCGGTCCGGTACTTCGACTGGGGCATCACGTGCAGTGCGAGATCCCCCTCCCCGTCCTTGCCGGAGAAGGCGATGCCGGGGATCGCCTCCACCGTCTCCTCGATCATGTCGGAGAGATTGTGGAACAGCGCCTCGCTGAGACGCTTCACGTCGGTCACCATCCGCGTCGGATCGGAGAGCGTCTCCTCATCGCTGAGGAAGTAGCGCCGGTCCCGCAACGTGCGGATCTGGGCCGTGATCTGCTGGATCTGCTCCTGGTCGTCGGGGTCGATCGGGTTCAGCGCGGGGATCAGGAGCGCCAGCGAATCGATCTCCGCCTGGATCGCATCGTAATGGCCGTCGACGTGCGGATGGCGCCAGGGAATGAACGGGTCGTTGTACTCGACCCGCGCCAGGTAGCTGCGTCCGACGACCGGTGTGCCGAGGGACTGGGAGGGGTTGGCGAACTGCAGCTCCGTGTCGCCATCGTCGTAGTCGTACTCCTCGACGAGCTGGTCGATGTGCCACGCCTTCGAAGCCAGCGCGAGCCTCGGGCGGTGGGCGAGGAGCGGAGCCAGGTTACCGGAGCTGTTCGCGGCCGTGGGATCCTCTTCATCATTCGTCGAGAAATGGGTGAGGAGCGTGTAGACC
>WJJW01000483.1 GCA_014729455.1 Candidatus Eiseniibacteriota bacterium | reverse complement strand
GGCGAACAGGACGACCGCCGCCAGAAACGCGATTCCACGATGGGCGAATCCGCTGAGATCGGTCGCGGTGAGGATCCGTGCCGCATGCAGGTGCCGCTGATAGTAGTCGATGCTCTTGCCGACGTCGAGAATTGCGGCCGCATGATCGAGGAACTCGCAGAGGTCGGCGCGGGCGTCGGGTTCCAGCGCCTCCCGTAAGATCCGCACGAGCGCGACGCGGCGTTCGGCCGTTTGCTTCCGCCATGTCGAGAATCGCGACGCGAGCGCAGCGATCGACTCGGTCCGAACGACGGCGGCGGGGGGCGGCTCGAGACCGAGAGCGTCGAACAGGAGCCCCTCCCGCAGCCCGCGGCCCGCGACCTGCAGCTCGCGCGCGCCGACGTGATCGAGCAACGCCTCGACGGCCACGCATCCCCCGACGATCGAGTCGGCCCGATCGGCGTTCAGGCCCGGAATCGCCCGACGGCGGCGGAGCGATCGTCCGAGGAGCTGGCCGGAAGCCTCATGGATCCGGCTCCGCGTGAGCAGGTAGCCGTGCAGCCTGCGGATCGGATAGGTCCGCCTCCGGAAGTCGATCTTCGCGAGGTTCCGGATGGTTCCTCCCGTCCCGACGACCACCTCTCCGCTCCCGATCGACGGGATCCCCGCTTCCTGCAGGGCGTCCATCACGGCGCGGCGCAGACGCTGGATCTCCTGGCTGCGCGGCGGATCGCTGCGGAGGAACCGCTTCGTGACGCGCAGCGCGCCGAGCGGAAGGCTCCAGGCGTCGAGGCAGCGCCGGCCCCCGAACCGCGTGATCTGGATCGATCCCCCGCCGACGTCGACGAGGAGCCCCGCCTCCACCGGGAGGCCGTGGATGGCGCCGAGGAAGGCGATCCGCGCTTCCCGCACGCCGTCGATCACCTCGATGTCGACGCCGATCTCGTCACGGGCGCGATCGAGCAGGACGGCGGCGTCCTCGGCCTCCCGAACCGCCGAGGTCGCGACCGCCAGCGTCGGCGCGGCGCCCGCCCCCTCCGCGATCGCGCGGAAGTCGCGGAGCACGGCGAGGGTGCGGTCGATCGCCCGCTTGCCCAGCCTCCGCTTGCCGCGCAGCCGTTCCACGAGCCGCAAGGGGGCGCGGGCGTCGGAGAGGATCTCGACCTGCCCGTCCTCGCCGACGCGGAAGACGACGCCGCGTCCGGAGTTGGATCCGATGTCGATGACGCAGACGGGGATCGCCGGATCGATCCGTTTCGGAGAGGGGCGGCGCGAGGAGGGTCGCTTCGATGTCGTGTCTGCGGCTCGGGCCATGCTCCAGCGGGGCGGATCGGTTCCAGTGCGCGGTCCGATCCGCTCCATTCCCCCTCCCGTTCCTCCGCCCAGGCCGGGGGAGACGGTCCATGCCTCGTGCGACCAATCGCTTAAAGCTCCCCCGCCCGGCGACCGATGCAAACCTAGGCGAAATGGCGCGGCCCGGGAGGCCGCCATACATCCGTTCGTTCCTCTCGCGGCCCGGACGGCCTCGGGAAGACCGGGAGCTTCGACCGAGTGTGATCAAGACCGACGGTTCTCGCAAGGCGCTTCTCCGGCGGGTCGGACCCGCCGGTGCCGTGCTCCTGCTCGGCCTCGGAGCGAGCTTCGGCGCATGGCATCACCTCCGGCAAGAAGGCCGGGTGCGATCGGAGATCCTCTTCCGTGAGGCGCAGGAGACGGTCGTGATCCGGATGCGGCATCATCTCGACGACCACCTCGCCATTCTCCGGGCCTCGCAGTCGCTCTTCGACGCGAGCCATTCGGTGCTGCCCTGGGAGTGGGAACGGTTCGCGGAGCGGATGGCGATCACCCGGGAGCAGCCCGCCGTCGCCGGCATCCTCTTTCTGGAGGCGGAGAAATCCCTCGCGACCGGCGCCTCGGACAGCGCCGGAGATCGAGATCCGCCCCCGTTTCGCGCGCCGGTCCGGATGGTGGCGCCCGCCGACGCTCCCGGGTCCCTCCTCGGGATCGACCTCGCTGCGCGCGCCGACGCCCGGGCCACCCTCGCGCGGGCGGCCGGCACGGGGAGGCCCGGCCTCATCCTGCGGGAGGACGCGGAACCGGGGCGGATGGTGCTGATCGGTCCGGTCTACTCCCGCAGCGCGCCGACCGGTTCGGCCGAGGAACGATGGAGCGCGCTGCGAGGCTGGGTCGGCGCGGCCCTGTGGACCGAGGTGCTCGGCGCGGAGCTGCTCGGAGAGTTCGATCCCCGGATCGGGGTGGAGATCGCCGATGCGACCGGACCGGGTCCGCCGATCGGCTTGCACGTCTCGCTTCCCGAGGGGATCGCCCGCTCCGCCCTCTCCCAGCCACCGCAAGGCGCGGAGCGGAGGATCCCGTTCGCCGACCGGACGCTCCGGATCCGCTGCGTCCCGGGACCGGCCTTCCTAGCGGAGGGGGAGGAGATCCCGCCCTGGATCGCGCTCGTGCTGGGTTCGATCGCCAGCCTGCTGGTCTCCGGACTCGTCCTCTCGATCTCCCTGACGGGCGTCCGCGCGCGGAGGATGGCCGAGAAGACGACGCGCAGCCTCCAGGAGAGCGAGGAGCGGTTCCGCGCCTTGATCGAAAGCGGGGAGGAGATCCTCTCGGTCATCGATTCCGATCGAACGATCCGCTACGTGACGCCGAATGCGGAGTGCGTGACCGGTCTCTCTCCGACGGAGCTGGTCGGTCGCAACTTCCTCGACTTCCTCGACGAGGAGCAGCGCGTCGCGATCGACGCCCTCCTGCAGGAAACGATCCTCCGGCATTCCGGGGCGACCGCCGTCGTGCGGGTCCGGATGCGGCGCGCGGGAGGAACGGATCGGCACCGGGAGCTCACCTTCACCAATCGGGTCGACACCCCCGGGATCCACGGCATCGTCATCCACTCTCACGACGTCACCGAGCAGATCCGCAACGAGGAGGCCCTGCGAACCCGCGACGGGATCCTCGGCGCGGTCGGATACGCCGCCGAGCGCTTCCTGAAGACCTCGACCTGGCGGATCTCGATCGACCGCGTCCTCGCGCGGCTCGGGCGCGCCTCGGGCGTCAGCCGCACGTACATCTTCGAGAACCACTTCGACGAACGGGGCCGGCTCGTGGCCAGCCAGCGGTTCGAATGGGTGGACGACGGCATTAGGGCGCAGATCGACGATCCGGAGCTGCAGCGGATGCATTACGAGTCGGCCGGCCTGGGCCGATGGAAGGAGCTGCTCCGGCGCGGGAGGATCCTCGACAGCCTGGTCGCCGACCTTCCTCCGGAGGAAGCGAGTAACCTGGAGAGCGGCCGGATCCGCTCGATCATCCTGGTGCCGATCTTCGTGCGCGGCCGCTGGTGGGGGATCATCGGTTTCGAGGAATGCGGCTACGATCGCCGCTGGTCGGCGGCGGAGCAGGACGCCCTGCGGGCGGCCGCGGGGATCCTCGGAGCGGCGATCGAGAAGGAGCTCGTCCAGGAAGAGATCAACGGGTATCTCGAGCAGCTCGACGCGGCCCGTTCCGATGCCGAAGAGGGCAGGACGGCGATCCAGCAGCAAGCGATCCAGCTCGAAGCGGCGCGGGACCAGGCGCTGGAGTCGACCCGGGCGAAGTCGGAGTTCCTCGCGAAGATGAGCCACGAGATCCGTACGCCGATGAACGGCGTCATCGGAATGACCGATCTCCTGCTCGACACGAACCTCGACGCAGAGCAGCAGGAGTTCGCCACGGCGATCCGGAACAGCGCCGAGGCGCTCCTCGGAATCCTCAACGACATTCTCGATTTCTCCAAGGTGGAGGCCGGCAAGCTGCAATTCGAGCGGATCGACTTCGACATGCGCGACCTGCTGGCCGACATGCACGAGCTGTTCGGCTCGCGCGCGAAGCAGAAAGGCCTGGCCCTGGTCGGGCGCGTCTCGCCGGGAATCCCCGCGAGGCTCAGCGGAGACCCGGGACGGATCCGCCAGGTCCTGACGAATCTGATCGGCAACGCGGTGAAGTTCACCCGAAAGGGCGCGATCACCTTCGAAGCCGCGGTCTTGGAGGAAACGGAGCGGGACTGTCTGCTCCGGGTCGCCGTGTGGGACACGGGCGTCGGCATCCCCGAGGATCGGCAGGAAGCGATCTTCGACAGCTTCGCGCAGGGAGACACCGGAACAAGCCGTCAGTTCGGGGGAACCGGTCTCGGGCTGACGATCTCCCGCCAGCTCATCGAGCTGATGGGCGGCCAGCTGCGGCTTGCGAGCCGTCTCGACGCGGGAAGCTGCTTCTGGTTCGAGATGCGGCTGGAGAAGTCCGGAGGGGCTGCGGAGCGGGAGGCCGAGCTGGGTGCACCCGACGCGCCCGACCTCGTGCTCATCACCCCCGACCGGGATCCCGACCCCACGCTCCTGGAGCGGCTGCGGGCCGAAGGGTTCCGCGTCGAGACCACCCGGCGGATCGCGCCGCGAGCCGGCGACTCGGACCGTTCCGGCGCCGGCGTCGCCCCGCGTGTCGCGCTGCTCGATCTCCGCACGCACGGCGATCCCCAGGCGCCGGCACGGGAG
>WJJW01000482.1 GCA_014729455.1 Candidatus Eiseniibacteriota bacterium | reverse complement strand
GGGCTGGCGAGCAGCACGATCCTGATCCTGCTGGCGATGCCGGCCCTCTACGTCGCGGCCGTGCGCGCCGGATGGTTGTTCGAGCGCGTCGCCGGCGCGGTCCGGTCCGGGGTGCGACGACGGTCCCGGCCCGCCGATACGCCGCGGGGCTGACGCGCGGCGGGAGATCCGTCCCCCGTTCGGGTATCCTCTCCGAAGACGCCCGTCCGGGGCCGCCGGGCAGGGAACAGGGAGGCGGGAACCGATGACCCACGATCCGAAAGTGACCGGCCTGATGCGGGGATTCTGGGACCGGAAGGCGCGGGAGAACGCCACCTACTACATCTCCTCCTACCGCGACTATGGAGACCAGGATCCGGAGGAGTTCTGGAGATGGGGACGGATCCTGACCGAACGCTACCTCGACGAGTCCGGAATCGCGTTCACGGGGGAGGAGACCGTCCTGGAGGTCGGGTGCGGGATCGGACGGATGACCC
This sequence comes from Candidatus Eiseniibacteriota bacterium, assembly GCA_014729455.1. Lineage (GTDB taxonomy): Bacteria > Eisenbacteria > RBG-16-71-46 > CAIMUX01 > VGJL01 > WJJW01. The sequence continues at coordinate 4,458 of WJJW01000482.1, read as the reverse complement.
GTGCGCTGGCCGAGCGGTTCGCCCGGGTGGTCGGTGTGGACATCTCCGAGGAGATGATCACGCGGGGCCGGCAAGAGCTGGCCGATCTGGACAACGTCACCCTCGCCGTCGGCAACGGCGTCGATCTGGGCGAGCTCGAGGATCGCTCGATCGATTTCGTCTTCTCCTACATCGTGCTGCAGCACATCCCCGATGCGCGGGTCAGCCTCGGCTACATCCGGGAGTTCGGTCGGGTCCTGCGCCCCGGGGCGCGGGCCTACTTCCAGGTGAACAACCTGCGGAGTGGTCTGCGCGGCCGGCTGCGGCTGAAGAGCCGTCTGCGCGCCTGGATCGGGGGACGCGGCAAGGAGCCGGAGAACGGGGAGGGCGCCGGTCCGACCGGACTCGACCATCCCGCCTGGACCGGCTCGCGGCTCACCCTTCCACAGATCCGCCGCGCGTGCGCGGAGGGAGACCTCGAGATCGTCTCGCTGAAGGGGGAGGGGACCCAGTACCTCTGGGTCCACGCTCGGAAGCGGGCGGATTGATCCGCACGGTCAGTACCACTCCTTCCGGTCGACCGGCCGCGGCGGTTTGCCGGCGGCGATCGCGCGGAGGATCTCGTTCAGGGAGCGCATCCGCTTGCGCTCCCGCTCCTCGACGTGGCTCGCGCGGTGAGGGGTCATCACCACGTTCGGAAGGCGGTGGAACGGCCGGCCGGACGGCGGCGTGGTCCGAGCCTCGTCCCGGGAGGTCGGGTAGCGCCACCAGGTGTCGATCCCCGCTGCTCCGAGCCGCCCCTCCTCGAGAGCGGCGTACAGGGCGGTCTCGTCGACCGCGCTGCCCCTCCCCACGTTGACCAGCAGGGCGCCGCGCTTCATCCGGGCGAGGGAGTCGCCCGAGAAGATCCGTTCGGTCCGCGGCGTGTCGGGCAGTGCGACGACGACGGCGTCGGCTTCGGGGAGCAGATCGTCGAGCCGCTCCACCGGCTCCAGCCGATCCACCCCGGGATCCGAGCCGCCGGAGCGGTTGACCGCGAGGACCCGCATCCCGAAGGCGCGGGCGTAGCGGGCGACCCGCCGCCCGATCGCGCCGTAGCCCACCACGAGGAGCGTCCCCCCGTTCAGCGAGCGGGACGGCTCCCCGTAGCGCGCCGACCAGTCGGCCCGTCGCAGCAGAGCGTCGGAAGCGACGACTCGCTTCGCCGCCGCGAGGAGGAGCGCCCAGGCATGCTCGGCGGCGTCGTCGGCGTTGAAGTGGGAGTTCAGGACGCGGAGAGCGGGGAAGTCGGCGAGCAGCGAACGGGTCCTCCTCGGCACCCCGGCGTACGGGATCACGAGAGTGTGCAGCCGGTCGGCCGCTTCGAGGAAACGACGGGGGACCAGACCGGCGATCAGCACCTCGACCCCCCGCGCCCGTTCCGGCCGGCGCTCCGCATCCTCCCGGGCGATCACGGCGATCCGCACCGGAGACGGAAGCCCCTCCCGCAGGATCCGCAGGGATTCCGGGTCCGCTTTCTCGAGGTAGACGACGTCCATCGATCCGTTCCCCCTTTCCGCGCGCTCGTCGCGGCCGCTGCGAGTCTAACCGGGATCCGTGCGAAGAAGGGGTGTATCAGACCGGCCGATCCCTCGTACCACGAAACAACGGGGAACGTCCCGCCGCGGAGGCGGGAGGGTTCCCGCGGGCCCCGTCTTCTCTCGGACCGGGTCGCGGGCGCCTCCTCGGGTTCTCGAACGAACGCCCGACGACTCCCTCCACAGGCTCCAGGGAGAATCGCGCGGCGTCCTCGTTTCGGCTCCCGGGGAGGCGCTCGACCCGAACGGGCGATCCGGCTAGAATTGGCACCGGCCGTTGATGCACCCGGATCCGAGACGAAGGGAGGGCCGATGCGCTCGCCGAGAGACCCCCGCACCCGGAATCGTTTCCCCGCCACCGTCGCCGCGAAGGGGATCGCCGCGCTCGCTCTCGCGGCGCTGCTGATGGCCGTGGCTCCCCGGACCGATCCGCCCCGACCGCAGGGGACCGGCTCGACGTTCCCCGCCCGCAGCGGCGTTTCGCAGGTTCCCGGGGACGGCCTCGCTCCGAAGGCGCCGAACCCCTGGTTCTTCGTCGAGCGCGCCTATCCGCTCGGAGCGATCCCGCGCGCTCGCTGGGAGGCCGCGCAGCTCCAGGCCCGCGCCATGCGCGAGGAGGCGGGGGCGCGCAGCGGAAGCTGGATCGCGCGCGGACCGACCAACATCGGCGGCCGGCTGACCGACATCGCCGTCGACCCGCGGGACGCCGACGTCGTCTACGCCGCCGCCGCCGAAGGCGGAGTCCTCCGCAGCCGCGACGCCGGGCAGACCTGGGATCCGCTCTTCGACGAACAGGCGAGCCTATCGGTCGGCGCGGTCGCTCTGGACCCGAACGATCCGGACGTCGTCTACGCAGGCACCGGCGAGGTGAATCCAGGCGGCGGGAGTGTCGCCTACGGAGGAGTCGGGGTCTTCCGGAGTCGCGACCAGGGCGACAGCTGGGAGCCGATCGGCCTGGAGAACAGCGGCTCGATCGGCCGGATTCGGGTCGATCCCGGCGATCCGGATCGGATCTTCGTCGCGGTGATGGGACCGCTCTGGGAGACGAGCCCGGAGCGGGGCGTCTACCGGACGACGGACGGCGGTGCGAGCTGGGACCGGGTCCTCTTCGTCAGCGACTCGACCGGTTGCGTGGACCTCGTCCAGAGACCGGACGATCCCGATGTCCTCTTCGCGGCGATGTGGGAGCGGATCCGCCGGCCCGAGGCGTACCGATACGGCGGGATCACCTGCGGGGTCTACCGGACCGACGACGGCGGCGACACCTGGTCGCTGGTCGGAGGGGGGCTGCCGGGTCCGTCGAACGACCTCGGCCGGATCGGGCTCTCCCTCTGCGCTTCCCAGCCCGACGTTCTGCACGCGATCTACGCCGACCGGATCGGATACTTCGACGGACTCTATCGATCGACCGATGGCGGGGCGAGTTGGAGCCGGACCAGCGACGCCGCTCTCTCGGGGGTCTTCTCCTCCTACGGCTGGTGGTTCGGCAACGTCCGGACCCACCCGATCGATCCGCAGATGATCTACGTCCTCGGCCTCCCGTTCTACCGGAGCACGAACGGGGGGGCGTCCTACCACAACGCCAGCGGGATCATGCACGTCGACCACCACGGGCTGGAGTTCGGGCCCGGGCCCGATCCGGTCCTCTACAACGGCAACGACGGTGGCGTCTACCGTTCGACGAACGGGGGGAGCGTCTGGACGAAGTGCCCCGACCTGCCGATCACCCAGATCTACCGGGTCGGCCTCGACGCGAACGACCCCGACGCCCTCTACCTGGGGGCGCAGGACAACGGCACCTGCCGCACGCTGACCGGCGGGCTCGACGACTGGTCCAACATCTTCGGAGGCGACGGCTTCCAGCCGCTCGTCCATCCGCTCTCTTCGAGCCGGATCTGGGTCCAGTACCAGTACGGCAACGTCTACTACTCCAGCAACGGCGGCAACGGATGGTCCTCCGCGGGCGGCGGGATCGGTAGCGATCGGGTGAACTGGAACGCCCCGCACGTGCAGGATCCGACCGACCCCGACCGCCGCTACTTCGGCACCCACCGGCTCTACCGCAGCACGAGCAACACGAGCTGGACGGCGATCAGCCCCGACCTGACCGGCGGCCCGCACGGCGGCAACTCGGGGCAGGTCAACGGGACCCTCACGACGGTCCGGGTCTCGCCGCTCGACGGGCAGGTCGTCTGGACCGGCAGCGACGACGGCCGGGTGCACGTCACGACCGACGGAGGGACGAGCTGGACCGACGTGAGCGCGGCGCTTCCCGACCGGTGGATCACCTCCGTGCGGACCGATCCGTTCGCGCGGGAGACCGCCTACGTGACGATCTCCGGATTCCGGTGGGCCGAGCCGCTGCCCCGGATCCACCGGACCACCGATCTCGGAGCGACCTGGACGGAGATCTCGGGAAACCTCCCGGACGCGCCGGTCAACGATCTGATCGTCGATCCGACGCTGCCCGGCCGGTTGTTCGCCGCCACCGACGTCGGCGTCTTCCAGTCGGTCGACGGCGGAGGCCGCTGGGGGACGCTCGGCACGAACCTCCCCAACGTCGTCGTCAACGCGCTCGCCCTCGATCCGGTCGAACGGATCCTCTATGCCGGCACCTACGGGCGGAGCTTCTTCGCCTACGCCCTCGAGGATGCCGCGGCGGTGGACGAACCGATCGCCGCCCCCCTCTCGAGCGGACCGGAATTCCGGCTCTACCCGAACCCGGCGTCCCAATCGGTTTGGATCTCGTGGGATCGGGCGGAGCGCTGCGAGGTCGCGGTGCATTCCGTGTCCGGACGGCGGGTCGCCCGCATCTCCGGCTTCGCGCCGGCGGACGGGCGGATCCGTTGGGACGGCCGCGACCCGGCCGGACGGCCGCTCCCCGCCGGAGCGTACTTCGTGC
>WJJW01000481.1 GCA_014729455.1 Candidatus Eiseniibacteriota bacterium | reverse complement strand
TTCGAGACGACGACCACCCAGATGAGGACCTCCACGAATCCGACCAGAAAAGCGACCACCCTCCGCCCGCTGACGATGAACACGGTCCGCAACGTGCCGAGCGAGACATCGGCGATCCGCGCGGCGATGATCAACAGAGAGCCGAGAACGAGAGACCCATCCATCACGTCCTCCACGAAAGGGGACGCCGGCGAGACCCGGCGTCCCCTACACTGTCCGGCGGTGCGACTCGACCGGCGGAGCTACCAGCTCATCTCGTTGATCGGAGTTCCGTCGTCGTCGTAGGTCGTCCAGGATCCGGTCCCGTTGTCCCAGTCGATCTCCGACTGAAGCCTCCACGTCTGACCGAGCACGACCCACTCGTACGACTCCATCGTCCCGACCCGGCCGTTGGAAGAGATCGTGGTTTCCCACTTCATCTGACCCGGGTTGGTCCAGGTGACGACCTGGGACCCGTCCTGGTTCTCCAGCCAGTCCATCATCGCGGTGACGTTCTCCGCGCTGATCTCACCGGTGTAGAAGGACCAGTTGCCGCTGTTCTGGTCGGGATTGTAGGACCACTGCCATCCACCTCCGACCGTCGTCGTGTACTCCTCGAACCACCTGAACGTCCCGTTCGTCCCGTCGAGGTTCGTCACACCGCTCCAGACGACCCAGTTGTCGTAAGCCGGCTCGCCATCGGCGCAGTCCCCGTCGAGAGTGTAGCTCCACTCGTACCCGGTGGCGGTCTCACAGACCTCGTAGGTCAGCGTGCAGCCGTCCTGCGTGTAGCTCCAGCTCGCGCAGTCGCCGCCGCTCTCGGTCCACTGCGCCTGCTGCAGCGGGCTCAGGTACGCGAAGCTCGAGTTCGCGACCCCTTGCGCCGCGCTGAGCTGGCCCTGGACGACCGCCTGGGCCTGCTGGGCGGACTGGTCGTTGCTCTGGAAATCGGCCTGCGTGTTGATCTCCGCCTGCGGAATCTCCGGGACCTCGACCTCTCCCTCTCCCGGTCCGGTCGGGTTGTCGTCATCGTCATCGCTACACGAGACCAGACACAAGGGCATCATCAGAAGGAGCGCCAGAAGCGCCCCCGTTATCCTGCGGTTCATATCGTCTCCTTTCTGGTGTCTCGCCCGGTCCGATACCTAGACCGAGCCGCGGTCCAGATCGCGCGATCCAGGCGGCGGCTCGGTTTCGCGGCCACGGACATCCGGCTCCGCCAACCGGGGCGGAGCACGCCCCCATTCGGGCAAGATCCAGAGAATGCTAGACTCTCGCTCTATCGGCCGGCAACCCCTCCCGAGCATCTCGGGCGGCGGGCCGGAGAGGATCGATCGGTCGGTATCGCTCCGGCGGCCGGAGCACGGGAGGGACAGTATGTCGGGATCGATCCGTCGCATCGCGGTCCGGCATCTTCTCTTGCCGATCCAGCTCGCGACTCTGGCCCTGCTTCTGCCGGCGGTCGCGCCCGCGGAAGCCGAGGATCCGGAAACCGCGCCCCGTCCCGGGTGGACCCGGGCCATTCTCCCCGTCGTCTTCTCGACGCCCGAAACCGGCTTCGGGTTCGGAGCCGGGGCGCTGCTGACCTATCGCGGGGAGAACCAGTCGGCGGAGGAGCGGCCGCAGAGTCTTCCGCTCTTCGGACTCTATACGGTCAAGAACCAGATGAGCATCGCGCTCGCCCCCGATCTCACCCTCGCGGGAGGGATCTGGAGGCTCGGTTTCGAGATCTCCTACCAGAAGTTTCCCCTCCGCTTCTACGGAATCGGGAACGACACGCCCGACGCGGCGGAGGAGGAGTACACCCTGGAAGGGTTCTCCTTCGCGATCCGTGCGTCGCGCCGCGTCACGGGAGCGTTCCGGAGCGGGATCGCTGTCGATCTGAAGCGCCCATCGTACCCGGAGAAGGAGCCGGGCGGACTCCTCGATGGCCGACGGATCCCCGGGGCGAACGGCGGGTTCTACGCGGGTGCCGGCCCCCTCATCGAATGGGACACGCGGGACAATCTCTACTTCCCGACGCGGGGGAGTCGGCTCCTCCTGGAGACGCTCTTCTACGGAGACGCCCTCGGCAGCGACCTCGGCTACCAGCGGACGGCGGTCGACCTGCGGCACTACCGATCGGTGCTCGATGACGTGGTCCTGGCCGGACAGGCGATCGGGGTCGATCGAGCCGGGGCGGTCCCCTTCGTGGACCACGCCCAGCTCGGCGACTTGCTCCGCGGTCTCTATGCGGGCCGCTACGTCGATCGTTCCGTGCTCGCCGGCCAGCTCGAGCTGCGCTACCCGCTCATCGGTCGCTTCCGGGGGGTCGTTTTCGGCGGGATCGGGCAGGTCGCCCGCCGCCTCGGCGACACGCGCCTCGACGCGATGAAGGGGACGGCGGGCGCCGGCCTCCGCTTCGTGCTGGTTCCCCGCGAGCGGATCCACATCCGCTTCGACGTCGGGGTCGGGCCGCACGGAGCGGAGATCTACTTCCAGTTCTCCGAGGCGTTCTGAGAAGGCGGGATCCGCCGCGGCGCCCTGCAGGCCCGGGGATCAGCCCTGCTTCGAGTCCGGCTCCGCCTTCTCCTGAACCGGCACCGAGAACCGGACCTCGGACTCGTCGCCGCCCAGGTTCTCGAGCCGGATCTCGACGACCGCCTCACCCGGCGTCACCTTGGAGAGGTTAGCCTCCGCGAACAGGTAATCCTGCACGAAGAGCTTCATCCCTCCGCAGTGCGTGCAGACTCCGGTCTTCCACTGAACGACGTCCTCGTGCATCGGGCAGAAGTGGACGGCCGGATCGTCCTCGGCCGGTTCGGTTCGCTCCAGGGGGATCGTGACGCTCTTGCCGTCCTCGAGCTTCAGGACGGCGTTCCCCTCCGTCTTCTTCACCATCGCCGGGGCCTGCGAGGCGGTGTACAGGAAGATGCGGACGCCGTCGTCGGCGAAGACGGTCTCGAACGCATGCTCCTCCGACTGGTGGACGTGGCCGCCGCGGAGCGAGGCCTTGTCGTGCTCGTGGCCCTTGTCCTCGGCCTGGGTCGTCTTCATCTTGCCGTGGTCGTGGCCCTCGTGCCCGTGGTCGTGCCCCTCATCGCCTGCCAGAGCGGGCGTGCCGGTCAGGGCGAAGGCGACGCCGGCGGCGAGAACGAGCTTCGAGTCGATTCCCAGCTTCATCGGTTCCTCCTGTTGGCTCGGGACCTCTTTCTGTTTCCGGTTCGCCGGTATGGAAGGGCAAGGATCCTGCCAGTCCGGCCGACTCTCCCCCCGGCAGGACGGAGGGTGTGACTCCTTGTCATCAAAGAGGTTGGAGCGCCCCGTCCGGCAGGGTCCGGACGGTCGACCGGCCGCCGGAACCTCTCCGCCGCCACATCCTGGAGCCCGCCCCGCCAGTTTCTAGCGGGCGGCCCGTTCCCGCCGGACCGCGGCCGGATTAGTATCGAGGCCTGTGCCACGAGACGAAACCCAGCGGCTGCACCGCCGCCCGTCCGCCGGAGGCCCCGGTCTCTCCTTCCTGATCCGACTCTGGATGCTGGTCGGCGGGATGATCCCGCTGGTCGCGCTGTTCCTGTTCGGATACCTGACCGCGCGGAGCGCGATGATCGAGGCGAGCCAGGAGCACCTGATCGACATCGTCGAGTCGCGGCGCTCCCAGATCGAGACCTGGCTGACCGAGAGGATGACCGACCTCCGGGTGATCGGCGGCAGCCGCGATTGCATCCGGCTCGTCGAGGAGGCCGCCTCGCATCCGCACCACGAAGACGTCTGCCGCTACCTCCAGTCGTTCCAAACGGGAACGCGCGACTACCGCGCCATCGAGCTGTACGACCTCGGCTGGAACCGGGTCGCCGCGAACACCTCTTCGATGATGCGTCTGGACGGGATCGCCGAGCCGGAGACGAAGCGGATCCTGAGCGACTCGGACGGACCGGTCCTCGTTTCGATCGAGCCGCGCGAGGGAGCCGCCGGGGATCTGCAGATGGCGAACCGCTTGCGGCCGATGGACCACGACCCGATCGGCTACGTCGTCGCCTCCCTCGATCTGGAGCGGACGCTCGCCCCGATCCTCGAGGACCGGGCCGGCCTGGGCAGAACCGGACGGGTGCTGGTCGCCGATCTGTCCGACTCCGGTCGGATCCTCCACCCGCCCGATCCGGCGATCGAGGCGCCCCCGCGGTTCGTCTCCCACGAGCTGCTCGAGGAGGTGCGGCGGGCCGGCCTCGGCACGGCGCGCTACCGCGACGAGACCGGAGAGATGGTCTTCGCCGGCTTCACCCTGATCGAGGAGCAGGGCTGGCTCGTCGTCGCCGAGATCACCGAGGAGGAGGCGCTCTCGCTCCTGCATTCCCTCCAGCGCGGATTCCTCATCGCCGCGCTCCTGACGATCCTCGGGGTGATCCTCTTCTCGGCGCGGATCTCGCGGCGACTCTCCGCCCCTCTGGCCGCGCTCGCCTCGGCCGCGCGACGGATCAAGGAGGGGGGCCGGCACGAGCGGGTCCCGGTCCTGGCGGGGCGGGAGGTCGGCGAGCTCGGACGGTCGTTCAACGAGATGCTGGACGCCCTCGAGGAGACCCGCCGGCTCCAGGTCCAGGCGAGCACGCTCGCGGCGGTGGGAGAGATCAGCTCGGGCGTGGTGCACGAGATCCGCAACCGCCTCTCCTCGGTGAAGATGAACCTCCAGGCGCTGGACCGGCACGTCCGCCACGATCCGACCTTCGCGGAGCTGTCGGAGATCGCGCTTCGGCAGGTGCTGCGGATCGAGCGGCTCCTGAACGATCTGCTGAACTACGCGCGGCCGGTCGAGCTGACGCTCCAGACGGCGCGGATCGGATCGCTCCTGCAGGAGACGGCCGAGGGGCTGCGCGCCGCGGCGGAGGCGAAGGGGGTCGCGCTGGAGATCCGCGCCGAGGTCGACGATCCGATCCTGGTCGATCGGGAGCGGCTGGAGGAGGCGTACGCGAACCTCGTCCGCAACGCGATCGAGGTCACCGCGCCGGGCGGGCGGGTCGTTCTGCGGGCGCGCCCCGCGCCGGCCGCGGAGGAGGCGATCCACCTCGAAGTGGAGGATGCGGGCCCCGGGATCGGCGGGACGCCGCCGGAGGAGCTGTTCCGTCCATTCGTGACGACGAAGGAGGAAGGGACCGGACTCGGCCTCGCCTACGCGAAGAAGATCGTCGAGCTGCACGAGGGGACGATCACGGCCGAGAATCGACCGGGCGGGGGGGCGCTCTTCCGCCTCGAGCTGCCCAAGAAGGGGGTGCCCCGATGAGCCGGGTCCTGATCGTGGACGACGACAAAGCGCTCGCCCGTTCCCTCGAGATCCATCTGTCGGGGGAAGGGCACGAGGTCCGGGCCGCGCACACGCTGGCCGAGGCCCGGGAGCGGATCGAGACGGAGCCGTACGAGATCGTGTTCCTGGATCTGAAGC
>WJJW01000060.1 GCA_014729455.1 Candidatus Eiseniibacteriota bacterium | reverse complement strand
GCTCGAGACCGTCTACGAGCCGGCCGGCGCCGCCCGCGGCGATGCGGGCCCGCAGCGGACCCTGCGCGGAGCGATCGAGGAGATCCTCTCCGCGACGGGAACGACCGACCGGCAGAAGGCGTTCCTGATCCGCAAGCTGTGGGAGGGGATTCCGCTGCCGGCCGGACTGGCCGAAGAGGTGGAGGCGGCGTACCGGAGGTTGGGCACGGCGGAAGACCCGGAGGCGTACGTCGCGGTCCGTTCGTCGGGACGCGAGGAGGACCGAGAAGAGGAGTTCCGCGCCGGGGAGTTTCTCACCTTCCTGCAGATCCGCGGAACGGAGAGCGTGCTCGCCCACCTGAGGCTCGCCTGGAGCGGGCTCTGGACCGAGCGGGCGATCCGCAATCGGGCCCGCGCGGGCGCCCCGGCGATTCCGGACGGAGGCGGCGTGGTCGTCCAGCGGATGGTCTCCTCGCGCGTGTCGGGGGTGATGCAGACGATCAACGTCGCCGAGCGACGGTTCGGGGAGATCGTGATCAACGCCGGACTCGGCCTCGGGGAGGGGATCGTCTCGGGGCTCGTCGGCGCCGATCAGATCGTCGTCGAGAAGGAGGAGCCGGGATCGTCGAAACCGGAGGGACTGCGTCTCCGCTACGTGACCAACGACAAGAAGGAGAAGGTCGTCGCCGACCGGCGGCGCGGTTTCGGCACGGTGAGGGTGGAGAGCCTCTACCACGAGCGGTTCCGCGCGGCGCTCGAGTACGTGGAGATCGAGGAGCTGGTACGCGCGGGAACCCGGCTGGAGCAGGCGTACGGCCTGCCGCTGGACATCGAGTTCGGGATCGAGGGCGCGCACGTCCGCATCTTGCAGGTGCGCCCGGTCGTGACCTTCGCCGCCGTCGTCCGGGAGACGGTCGACCGCCGGCCGATCGGACGATGCGCCGAAGAGGGGCAAGGACGAACGGAGGAACCGCAATGATCCGACGAGAGGAGTCGCTCGATTACCACCGCGGGGACCGTCCCGGCAAGATCGAGCTGCGCGGGATCAAGCCGTGCCTGACGCCGCGGGAGATCCGCCTCGCCTATCTGCCCGGCGCCGCGTTCCCGGCCGAGGAGATCGCCCGTGACGCGGACGAGGCGTTCCGGTACACGAGCCGCGGCAACCTGGTCGCGGTCGTCACCAACGGATCGGCCGTTCCGGGACTCGGCGACGTCGGTCCGGCGGCGGCGAAGCCGATGCAGGAGGGGATCGCGATCCTGTTCAAGCGGCTCGCCGACATCGACGTGTTCGACCTGGAGCTGGAGACGCGCGATCCGGCGAAGATCGTCGAGACCGTACGGATGCTGGCGCCGACCTTCGGGGGGTTCAATCTCAAGGACATCCGCGCGCCGGAAGGGATCGACATCTACGAGACGCTGAGCGGGACACTCGACGTGCCCGTCTACCACGAGAACCTGTACAGCACCGCGGTGCCCGCCGTCGCCGCGCTGACCAACGCGCTCGATCTCGTCGAGAAGCGGGTCGATGAGGTGCGTGTGGTGCTGTGCGGCGCCGGAACGGTCGGGATCGGGTGTGCGCGGCTGCTGCTCCGCCTCGGCGTCAGCGCGGACCATCTCCTGATCTACGACGTCGCGGGGCTTCTGCACCCCGAGAGGGAGGACCTGACCGAGCACCAGCGCGCCTTCGCCCGGGTCAGCTCCGCGCGCACGCTCGCCGAGGGGATGCGCGACGCCGACGTGTTCATCGGCGCGTCGGCCGGAGGGGTCGTCGACGCCGCCATGGTCCGCTCGATGGCCCGATTCCCGATCGTCTTCGCGCTGGCGACGCCCGAGCCGGAGATCGGCTACGAGACGGCGCGGGCGGCGCGGCGGGACGTGATCGTCGCGACCAGCCTGGGCCAGCATCCGAACACGGTGAGCGACCTGTTGAGCTTTCCCTACATCTTCCGGGGGGCGCTCGACGTGCATGCGACCCGGATCACGGAGGAGATGCTCCTCGCCGCGGCGCGCGCGCTCGCCGAGCTGGCCCGGGAGGACGTGGTCGACGAGGTCGCCCGCGCCTACGGCTACGAGCCGTTCAGCTTCGGGCCGGAGTACCTGCTTCCGAAGCCGATCGACCCGCGGATCCTGGTGCGCGAGTCGGCGGCGGTCGCGCAGCAGGCGATCGCCGAGGGGGTGGCACGCAACCGGGTCGAGCCGGTCGCCTACCAGGAGAGCCTGGAGGCGCGGCTCGGCACCGGCCGGGAGACGATGCGGCAGATGATCCTGAAGGCGCGGCAGAGCCCGCTGCGGATCGTCTTCCCGGAGGGGACCAGCGAGACCGTGCTGCGCGCCTGCCTGATCCTCTCCGACGAGGGGATCGCCGATCCGATCCTCCTGGGCAACGAGGAGGAGATCCGCGCGGAGATCGAGCATCTCGGGTTGGATCTCGGCAATGCGGTGATCGTCGATCCGCTGCGCAGCGCCCGCTTCGACGCGCACGCGGAGGAGTACTTCCGCCTGCGGCGGCGGCGCGGGGTGACGCGGGCTTCGGCGGCGAAGCGGATGCGGCAGCCGGAGTACTTCGGGGCGATGATGCTGCACGCCGAGGAGGCCGACGCGATGATCGCCGGGGTCACCTCGCACTACATCGACTCGGCGCGGATGGTCCTCGAGACGATCGGGCCGGCGCCGGGGGTCCGGAGGATCAGCGGGCACTTCATGGCCGTCCTGCCGAAGGACGTCGTGTTCCTGAGCGACTGCGCGGTGAACGTCGACCCCGACGCGGAGACGCTGGCGGAGATCGCCCGCTCGGCGGCGGCGATGGTCCGGCTGCTCGGGTTCGAGCCGCGGATCGCGATGCTCTCGTTCTCGAACTACGGCAGCGTCGACCACCCGTTCGCGCGGAAGGTCCGGCGAGCGACCGAGATCGTCAAGGAGGCGGCACCCGACACCGTCGTCGACGGGGAGATGCAGCTCGCCACGGCGGCGAACGGCGCGATCCGGCGGGAGTACTTCCCGTTCAGCGCGCTGGAGAAGGACGCCAACGTCCTGGTCTTCCCCGACCTGCAGTCCGGGAACCTGGCGCTGCACCTGATGCAGCACCTGGGGGAGGCGCTGCTCGTCGGCCCGGTTCTGATGGGGACCCGGCGGCCGGTACATCTCCTGCAGTACGGCGCGTCGGTGGAGGACGTCGTCAACCTGACGACGATGGCGGTCGTGCTGGCGGCGGCGCAGAAGAACGCGTGAGGAAGAGGACCGGCGTTCGGGGGGGCGTGGCGCCGGGGGCGAACGACCCCTGGCTCCGGTGCCCGCCGCGGGAGTAAAATCACGCCGTGTTCCCGCATCACCATCACGAGCCCCATGCCGCCCTGAACCTGAACGTGCGGGGGATGAAGCCGTCGGCGACGGTCGCGCTGAACGCCCTCTCCAACCACCTCATCGCCCGAGGCCGGGAGATCTTCAAGCTCGGCCTCGGCCAGTCGCCGTTCCCCGTTCCCGAGCCGGTCGTCGCGGCGCTGCGCCGCCATGCCCCGTGCAAGGACTACCTGCCGGTCAAGGGGCTCCCGGAGCTCCGGGAAGCGGTCGCCGACTACCATCGCCGGGCCAGCGGGATCGACTGCCGCGGCGAGGACGTCCTGATCGGCCCGGGATCGAAGGAGCTGATGTTCCTCCTGCAGATCGTCTACTACGGCGATCTCATCGTGCCGAGCCCCGCCTGGGTCTCCTATGCGCCGCAGGCGCGCATCGTCGGGAGGCCCGTCCACTTCATCCACACCACGCGCGAGGCCAACTGGCGCCTGGGTCCCGAGCAGCTCGATGCCCTCTGCCGGGAGGATCCCGACCGGCCGCGGATCGTGATCCTCAACTACCCGAGCAACCCGACCGGCGGCACGTACGAGGAGGGGGAGCTGCGGGCGATCGCCGAGGTCGCGCGGCGCTACCGCGTCGTTCTGCTCGCCGATGAGATCTACGGGGAGCTGCACCACCGGGGACGGCACCTCTCGGTCGCTCGGTTCTACAAGGAGGGGACGATCCTCAGCAGCGGCCTGAGCAAGTGGTGCGGCGCCGGCGGCTGGCGGCTCGGGACCTTCACGTTTCCCCGCGATCTCCGCTGGCTCCTGGATGCCATGGGGGCGGTCGCCAGCGAGACCTACACGTCGACCTCGGCCCCGATCCAGTGGGCGGCGGTGACCGCGTTCACGGGCGGCGCGGAGATCCACCGCTACCTCATCGACGCGCGCCGGGTCCTGCAAGCGCTGGGCAACCGGATCTGCGACGACCTCGAGGGAGAAGGGATCGACCCGCTCCGCCCGGAAGGAGGCTTCTACCTCTTCCCCGACTTCCGGCGGTGGCGGGAGCCGCTGCGGGCGCGCGGGATCGCGACGAGCCCGTTTCTCTGTACCCGCCTGCTCGACGAGACCGGGGTCGCGATCCTGCCCGGCGCGGAGTTCGGCCGGCCGGTCGAGGAACTGACCGCGCGGGTCGCCTACGTCGACTTCGACGGGGGAGCAGCGCTGGCGGCGGCGCGCGCGCTGCCGGCGGAGGCGGGGATCGACGAGACGTTTCTCGAGCGGCACTGCGGCCGGATGCTCGACGCGATCCGCAGGATCGGGGCGTGGCTGGAGAAAGGGGAGGAGGTGAAGCCGACGTTCGCGGCCGAGCGGCCGGCCGAGCCGCATCGCCTCGACACGAGCTGGCGGGGGATCCGCGAGAAGTGGGCGTCGATGTGGGCGCGTCCCGGACGGCGAAGCGCCCGATGAGCGTCCCGCCCTTGAACTTGCCTCGTTCCGCGGGAAATGGTACGGATGGGAGCGATGAAGCGACGCCGATGAGCGCGCTCGGGCGGATTCGGCGGAGGCCCAATCCCGCGTAAGTGTATGGCTACCTGGGAGGAAGACCATTTCCACTGAACAGACGAAGGAAGAGCTGAAGGTCCACAGGATCGACACCGAGAACGAGATCCCCTCATGGACGAGCCGCGAAGCGGTCGCGGCGTTTTTCCACGAGCACATGAAGCCGTACCACGACCGTGTGGAGGACATCCAGCGAGGGCTGGACTACGGGTTCTCCGACCGTCCGTCCGAAGGAGGGTTTCTCCTCCTGGGCGAGCTGGACGGCCGGCTGGTCGGCGCGCTGCTGATGCTGCGCACGGGAATGAAGGGGTACATCCCGGAGAACATCCTCCTGTTCGTCGGTGTGCATCCCGACATGCGCGGGCGCGGTCTCGGAACGAAGATCATCGAGCGTGCGTTCGCAGAGGTCGACGGCGACATCAAGCTGCACGTCGAGCAGGACAATCCGGCGAAGCGTCTCTACGAGCGTCTCGGGTTCACCAACCCGTACGCGGAGATGAGGTGGCGCAATGTCAAGGGTTCGGATTGACCTGCATGCCCTCAACGAGAATCTGAACCAGATCGGGACCTGGATGCGCGAGTTCGGCGCGAGCTGGACCGTCGTGACGAAGGTCCTTTGCGGACACCGCGAGACGATCCAGGCACTCCAGCGGCTGGGTGTGCAGTCGATGGCGGACTCCCGCCTGCGGAACCTGCGCATGATCGAGGATACCGTTCCCGGTGTGGAGTTCTGGTACCTGCGGCCGCCCCACCTGTCGATCGTCGAGGACGTGGTGGCGCTCTCGCACGTGAGCCTGAACAGCGAGATCCGCGTGATCGAGGGACTGAACCAGGCCGCGAGGAAGCGCGACAAGATCCACCGGATCGTGATCATGATCGAGCTGGGCGATCTCCGCGAGGGGATCCTCCCGGGAAGCCTGGTTGAGTTCTACCAGAAGGTCTTCCAGCTCTCGAACATCGAGGTGATCGGGATCGGCGCCAACCTCGGCTGTCTCGCCGGATCGGTGCCGACGGTCGATCAGTTCATGCAGATCATCCTCTACCAGCAGCTCCTGGAGCTGAAGTTCCAGGCGAAGCTGCCTGTCCTGTCGGCCGGGTCGAGTTCGGTTCTGCCGCTTCTCCTGAACGGGGAGCTCCCGAAAGCGATCAACCATTTCCGGATCGGGGAGTCGATCTTCCTGGGGACCGATCTGATCAACGGGGGCGTCCTGCCCGGGTTGCGGGACGACGTCGTCGTGCTGGAGACCGAGATCGCCGAGATCAAGGAGAAAGGACTCGTCCCGCTGGGGGAGACCGGAACGAGCACCCCGTTCGAAGGGATTTCGGAGGAGGAGTACAGCCCCGGCCAACGGGGCCACCGGGCGCTCGTCCCGATCGGCCAGCTCGACACGGAGGTCAGCGGTCTCAAGCCGCTCGACGAGCGATACAAGATCGCGGGCGCCAGCAGCGACATCACCGTGATCAACCTCGGCGACAACCCGGAAAACCTCGAGGTGGGCGATCCTCTGCGATTCAAGCTGGACTACAGCGCTCTGCTGCGCTTGATGAGCAGCCAGTACGTCCCCAAGGCGGTCACGCCGTCGCTCGACGAGTTCAGCCGCTCCGCTTCCGGATCGGAGGAGACATCGGTCGACCGGGTCGTGGAGGAAGGTCCGTCGGCCAGGGCGCAGGGCACCGCGAGCTGATCCGGATCCGTGCGTGATCTCCCCTCCACTTGAGAACCCGCCCCGCGAATGCTAAGATCCAGGACGGTCGGCCGATGTGGCCGTACGTCCCGGCCTCGTGGCGATCCAACCTTGCTTCGACCCCGAACAGGAGGTCGGTCATGCGGGACCTTCGTGGTCTTCCTCTCTTCATCGTATCCGTCTCCCTATTGCTCTGCGTCGCATCCCTGGAAGCCGTCGCTTCACGCGCGCTGCTCGATCCACCGCGGAGCGTGCGGAGCGGATGGTGGGAGCCTCCGGGCGAGGCGCGGGCGGCGCTGCTCGACCAGTTGCGCGCCGCGAAGGAACGAGGAGACATGGAAGCGGCGCGCGCCCTGGCGCGGCAGGTCGAAGGCGCGCCCGACGGCGGGATGAACGACGCGTCCTCCGGTGTCGCCGAGTTCCAGATCCCTTCCTACGTTCGGGGAGCGCGCGGGGACGGCGAATTCGGATCCCGGTGGTCGCCGGACGACGTCGTGGTCGCCGAGACGGAGTTCCACGAGATCAACCCGACCCTCGTGGGCGCGACCCAGGGCGACCTGTACCTGTCGTGCGAGCTCGCCGACGCGGCGACGCTGCTCTACTACCGATCCACCGCCGGTGGGGAACAATGGGAACCCTGGCGCATCCTCCAGGCGCCGGAGTTCGTGCTTGACCAGCAGACGGTCGCGATCGGCGAAGGCAACGAGAGATGGCTGGTCGGTGCCCACGTCGTCGACGGGATGGCGCTCGTTTCGTGGCGGGAGAGCTTGAGCTCGGACGCTTACGACACGCAGCTTGTCTGGATCAATCCTGAAGGGATCTCGCATCCGAGGATCACGACCGATGCTGCGGAGTTTCCAGCCTGGTTCGCATACGCGGTCTACAACGTTCGGACGCCGGACGGCTGGGCGGTCGTCCTCAGCCGATCCCTCGACTTCGGGTGGACCTGGGAGCCCCCCGTGATCGTGGGCCGGTACTGCCCGGGTTGGGACGCCTCCGGCGCGCGGCCGGACGTGGCCTTCGGCTCCGGGATCCTCTACGTCGCCTACTCCAGCCCGAGCGGTTCATGCGACGAGGAGAGCCGGGAGGTGTACCTGACGCGCAGCCTCGACTACGGCGTGAACTGGGAACCTCCGGTCGCCCTGACCGAGAACGAGGACGCGGAGACGGAGCCGGCGATCGCCGCCATCCGCGCCTGCGCCGACGAGCCGACCGTCTTCGTCTCCTACTCCAGGCGCTGGGACGGGGAGGACCACGACGTGTGGTCCGCCAACAGCGAGGATGCCGGGGAGTCGTGGGAGACGAACCTCTGTCTGAGCTGCATCGAGCAGGAGGACGAGCGGACCCCCGACATGGAGGCGAGCTGCCAGGAGGGGGGATCGCACGTCGCGTTCTGGCACGACGGCAGGATCGACTACGCGCGGGCGAAACGGGACGAGCCGGACGAGTGGGAGATGCATCGCCACGTCAACCAGGGCCAGTCGGTTTCCTCCGAGCACCGGCGCCCGGCGGTCGGAGTGGATCCGACCCGACCTGTCGAGGAGGAAGCCGGGATCGTCTGGGTCGATCGCCGCAACTGGGGGAGCACGGGTTACGATCTCTACTACGACGGGCCCGCGGCCTCGGCGACGCTCCAGCGGTCCGGAGACGACCGCGAGCGGATCGCTCTGGTCTGCACGCCGAATCCATCGAGCGAAGGCGCGACGATCCAATTCGATCTGCCCCGTCCCGGTTTCGTGGAGCTGTCGATTCACGACGCGGCGGGGCGGCGGATCCGCACTCTCGCCGCGGGAGAGCACCGTGCCGGCCGCACCGTGGTACGCTGGGACGGGTCCGGGGCCGCCGACCGGAGGCTCCGCACCGGCGTCTATTTCGTTCGCCTGGCCGGGGTCAGCTTCACCACGACACGCACCGTCACGCTCCTGCGTTGATTCGACCGTAGATCGCGCAACTCCTCGGAGGCGTCCACGAGGGCCCGCTCTCTGTTCGTTCTCCGTTCCATGCTCTCTTCGATCGCCGGGGCCGCCGGGCGGACGTCCGATCAACGCAATAGCGTGATGCGCTGCGTCGATCCCTGTCTCCCCTCCGGACCCGCGAGGCGCAGGAAGTAGGTTCCCGACGGAACCGGGCGACCGGAATCGGCGTGTCCGTTCCAGATCGCGAAGTGGTCCCCGGCGGGTTGGGTTCCGTCGGCGAGGACGCGCACGAGCCGGCCGTTCGCATCATGGACGGTCATCCGGACCCGCGAGGTCTCCGGCAGGCGGTAGGCGACGCGGGTTCCGGCGGTGAAGGGATTCGGTCGGCCCGGGCCCAGCAGGACGCGGGCCGGGTCTCGATCGGGGAGACCGACTCCCGCGGCGTCCGGATCCCGTCCCTCGAGGATCACGCTGCCCTGTCCACCGAGGAGGAATCCTCCTTCGACGGCGACGACCCCGCCGTAGGGCCCCGGGAAAGGCAGGTCGATCGAGGTCCAGGTCGCTCCTCCGTCTTCGGTGACCCGCAACGTTCCTTCCGAGGTCTCCCGGACCGCGCCGTGCAGTTCGTCGCGAAAGTGGATCACGCGCGCCCCGTCGACGTCATCGACGAGGGTCCAGTCGGCCCCGCCGGTCGTGGTCCGGTAGAGGGCGTAGTAGGTCGAGAGGATCGCGGTCGAAGCGTCGAACCAGTGCATCTCGCGCAGCGTCGATTCCGGAAGGCCGGGCGTGTCCATGCGTGTCCAGGTCCCGCCCCCGTCCGTCGTGCGGAAGAGGTCGGCGTCTCCCGCCCAGCCGCCGCACACGAAACCGTTCTGCTCGTCGTAGAAATGGACGTCGTACAGGTCTTCGGTGGGGGGAAGCCCGTCGTCGCGACGTTCCCAGTCTGCCCCCTGGTCGGTGGTCCGCCAGATCTGGGTCTGATCGTCTCCTCGGGCGAGCGCGTAGGCGGTGGTCTCGCTCGGAACCGTGACCGATCCGAGAAGCTGGTACGGGACGGGAAGCTCTCCATCCTGCCACGTCGATCCGCCGTCGACGCTCGTGCAGACCCGGTCGACCGAGGCCTCGTATCCGACCGCGACGAGGAATGCATCGCCGAAGTGTCCGAGGTCGTGGACGTGCGCCATCGAGGGAGGGGCGTCGAGTTCCTGCCAGGTGGCGCCCCCGTCCTCGCTGCGGAGCCAGAGCATCGGAATGCCGGTGTGCGAGGAGCCGTTCCCGGCGGCGATCCGGATCCCTCCGGGAAGGGAAGCCAGAGCATCGAAGGTGACCCGCTCGTCCCCCCCGAAGCTGAAGGTCGCGTTGGTCCAGGTCGCGCCTCCATCGTCGCTGCGCTTGAGATCTCCGTCGGTGCTCACCATCAGCAGCCGGCCGCCGGGCAGCTCCACCAGGTCGGGGAACCCCGCGGCGCTCATTCGCTCGTGGTGCATCGTCCAGCTCTCGCCGTTGTCGAAGGTCTCCCAGATCTGGGCCCCCTCGAGGCCCGTCGTGACGAGCCGGTGCCGGGCGTCGTAGAGGATCACCTGTCGCTGGTAGATCGGCGCCGGGAAGTGGACTCCGACCTGTTCCCACGTCGCGCCGTGATCGGTCGTCTCCCAAGTGTCGAAATCCCCGAACAGGAAGCCATGCTGCTCGTCGAGGAACTTGACGTTCGTGAAGCCCTCCCACTGGTCGAATCCGGGGATCAGCTCCCAGGTCTCCCCGCCGTCCAGGGTCCGCCGGCCCTGGAACTCGCCGACGACGTACCCCTCCAGCGGATCGAGCCAGAGCTGCTCGACGAGGCGCTGAGCGCCGGTCGGCGTCTTGGCTTCCCAGGTCGCGCCTGCGTCGGTCGAGCGTACGACCTCGCCGCCCTCGCCGACGGCGCCCAGCACGCCCGGCGCGATCTCCTCGAGGTTGTAGAGCGTTCCCGTCGAGGGATTGTCGATCGGCGACCAGGTCATCCCGCCGTCGAGGGACCGGAACAGGCCGGGCGGATCTCCCGCCGCCAGCAGCTCGCCGGGGGCGAGGATCACGAGGTCGTGCAGGTCCGCCTCGACTTCGGGCCAGGCCGTCCGGTCGGTCCAGGTTTCCCCGCCGTCGGTGGTCGCCAGGACCGTCCCCTTGTTCCCGACGGCGTAGGCGACGGCGTCGTTCTCGAAGGCGAGGGCGGTCAGCCAGTTCCCCTGGGGGATCGGATTGGCCCAGCGGAAGGTGTACTCGGCGAAGGCCGCGCCGACGGCGGCTGCCGACAGGAGCACGAGGGCGAGTGATGAGAGCAGCGTCGGGATGGTTCGATGGTCGGGACGGCGCATGGGGGTTCTCCTCGTTCGTTGGGCGGCGCGGCCGGCCGTCGGGTCGATTCCTGCGCGCGCGCGGTTCCTCCTCAGACGGAGCGGCGGGCGAATCCCAGAGCACGACGGAGCGAGCCGTCGCGGTAGAGGAGGATCCTGCACCCGTCGCCGAGAACGTCCGCGGTCCCGCGATCCAACGGGACCGCGGCCCAGGCCGGATCGGCGATTCCGAACTCGACCTCCGTGCCGTTCTGGTAGACGACCCGCACCGACCGGACCTCGCCCCAATCCTCGAGCGAAATGCGGGCGACCTCTCCAAAGAGCGATACCCACTCGGTTCGCCCCAGGTAGCGCACCGGTTCGGTGGAGAGCACGACCAGGTCGATGTCCGAGTCCGGTCGGGCGGTTCCCCGGGCGTGGGATCCGACCAGGGCGAGCGCGCGGATGTCGGTCCGGCCCTCGGCCCATCTCCGGACGTCCTCGATGATGGCCACCTCTCCGACAAGCCTCCTGTAGTCGCAGGCGCGGGACACAATGATACGACTGATGCGGAGATCGTGTCCCCCTCCGGTTCACGGTTCGATCTCCGGGAGATCCAGAGAAGGGGGGTCCCTGCCGCCAGCCCTCCCCGGGACGAGAATCGGTCCTTGCGTCCTCCTGCGCCGACCTCGCTGCCGGCGCCTCGGGCGAATCCCTTGCATGCCCAGGCCGAGCATCAGGACGACCGCCGCCAGACCGAGCAGCCCTTTCGGCGTCGCGGAGATCCCCCCGGCTCGATCGTCAAGTGATGGATCCCGGCGGGGACCGGGACGACGGTGAAGCTCATCGCCGCGCGCTGCGCCGGGACCTGGTGGCCGTCGATCTCCACGCGATTGTGGGGGAACCAGGAGTAGGCGAGAACGAGCTAGCCGGGCATGGGGGCGTCGAAGCGGAGGTGCACGCGCTGGTGCCGCTCCTCGTGCTCGAGGATCCGGAAGATGCCCGCGACGCCGGCGGTCAGGAAGTAGTGGACGAACCCGTAGTAGAGCCCGATCGGATAGCCGCAGTGATAACGGTTCGTCCAGATCGGAACGTTCCGCTCCTCCTGCAGGATGTCGTGAACCAGCCACGGGCGGGCGACGTGGCTGTGCCCGGCGCCGCCCGGGACCTCTCCGGGGGAGAGATAGGCGAGCAGGCCGATGCCGAAGAGGAGCGAGATGCCGAGCGCGAGCGTGAGCGAGGAGTCCACCGGAGACCCGCGATCCGCTACCGCAGGCGGACTTCGAGGCGGACGCGCCGCCCCGGTCCCGGCAGCCCCCAGGCGTCGTAGAGCGCGACGTCACCAGCGTTGTCCACGGCGAGGCGGGTGACCAGGCCGGTGAAGACGCCGCCGCCCCAGGAAACCCGCAGCGGCCAGCGACGGGAGATCGAAGCCCCGAGGATCCCCTGGTCGGGAAGCCGTGCGTCGTCCCCGGTGATCGCGTTGATCGCGTACTGCTCTCCCGTGTACTGCAGGTCGATCCGGCCGATGATCCGCCGGAGAAGCGGGAACCGGACGCTCAGATCCCCGAAGATCTCCGGCATATCCTCGGGGCGGTGGGTCTCGGCCGCCTCGGTGTCCGTCAGCTCGACGGACTGGAAGGTCGCGTTGCCGGCGAGTTCGACCGGCCCCAGCGCGCCCGCGCCGAGGATCTCCAGCCCCGTGCTCCGCAGCTCGTCCCGGTTGACCCGCAGGAAGCGTCGCGTGCCGTCGTCGAGCGTCGTGCGGACGACGGCGTCCTTCAGGTAGCTGTGGAAGGCGACGGCCTGGATCTCTCCGGTGCCGATCCGGCGCGTCGCTCCCGCCTCCACCGTCAGCAGCTTCTCGGGTTCCAGGTGCGGATTCGGCAAGAACCGGTCCAGCGCCCCGGAGTACAGCTCCCGCAGGGCCGGAAACCGGCCGCGGCGGCTCACGCCGGCGTGCAGAACGGTTCGCTCGTCCTCGCCGAGAACGGCGGAGAGGCCGACCCGGCCGCCCAGCTCGGAGAGGGGATCCTGCTGCGGACGACCGCCGGTCTCCGGCGTTTCGGCGCGGTCGTAGGCTCCGCCGACGCTGAGCGAGACGGTGTGGACCGGTCCCCGGGAGCGCAGCACGCGCCAGACGCTTTCCAGGCCGAGGCTCAGGAGCCGCTGCCGGTAGGCGAAATCCCCGTCCGGGATCGACTCGTCGTGGTGGATGTCGGAGAGCGTGAACGCGGCGCGCAGGTCTCCGCGGGTCCCGAGCGTCTGGTCGGCCAGCAGGCGCAGCGTGACGGTCCGGTCCTCGCCGTCCTCGAAGCCCGTGACCGTGTCGTAGTCGCGGGTGGCGTAGGCGTCGATCTCGGTCCGCCCGACGTCGATCCCCAGGCTCGCCTCGACGTCGCCGTGCCCTCCGAAGGGGGACTTCCGGAAGCCGGTGCCGCCGGAAAGGACCGCGATCGTGCGCGAGACGTGCGGGTACCGCCACAGGCGGGCGTCAGCGTCCGGGAGCCCCAGCTCTGCGGCGATGCCGCGTTCCTCGCGGAAGGTCGATCCGGAGAAGGAGAGCCACGCCCCGCCGTTCTCGCGGTAGCGCAGCGCGAGGAACCCGTCGGCGTTCTCGGCGTCGGTGTTCAGCCGCAGGCTGTCGTCCGGGTCGGTCGCCTCCCGGATTCCGTCGGCCAGCGGGTCGCCGGGAGTCGTGCGGAAGCCGGCGCCGGCGCGGGCGAGCCACTGGCCCGATCCCGTCTCTCCCGGGATCGAGGCCATCACGGCGGTCCCGACCGTCCCGACGTGATCGGCGCCCATCGTGACCTGCAAGGTCCGTTCCGCGGGCTGATGGCGGAGCTGGCCGACGCTGACCTCGACGATCCCGCCGAGCACGTTCGGCCCGTAGAGCATCGAGGAGAGCCCGCGCGTGAAGGTGACGTCGTGCATCGCGGTCGCGGGGATCACGGAGACGTCGGCGCGGGCGTCCCAAGCCAGGGTGATCGGGACGCCGTCGACCAGGACGGCGACCTGGCGCGATTCGGATCCCCGCGCGGAGATCTCCGCCTCCCCGCGGGAGTTGGTGCGGACGTGCAGGAGCGGCAGCTCGCGGAAGACCTCCTCGACCGTCGCGGCGGCCGGGACGGGGAGGGAATCGATCTGCGCCTCGACCGCGCTGGACCCGCCGACGGTGGCGACGGGGCGGGTCGCCCGGACGACGACTTCGCCGAGGGTGTGGACGTCCTCCGCCTCGGTCGGCTCGGCGCCCTGGGCCCGGGAGAGGGGGAGCGGCGTCAAGGTCAGGAGACAGATCCAGGTGATGGTCCGCAGCATGAAGGTGGGTCCTCTCAGCCTCCCGGTTCGGCCGCAATCGACTCTGTGATCAAGGATAACGCGGCCGCTGCCGTTCCGGAAATTGCAGTGGAGCGAGGCGATTCGAGCGCTTCTTATCCTCCGGCTTTTCATGGAGATGCAGCTCCAGATCGCGAGCGACGGATCCTGACGGCGACCCTCGGTCTTGCCCGATCGCAATCCTCCGGACCGATCCACGGGAGATCTTGCGGTAGCGTCCGCTCCTAGTAGCTGCTCTCGTCCAGCTTCACCTTCCCGCGGAAGGTCCAGTAGATCACGCCGGAGTAGGTCAGGACGAACGGCATCCCGATCGCCGCGATGATCAGCATGATCTCCAGGGTTCGCTTGCTCGAGGCGGCGTTGAAGATCGTCACGCTGTGCGCCGGATTGTTCGACGCCACCACGAGGTTCGGATAGAGCGCCAGCCCGAGCAGGCCCACCAGCGCGGCGATCAGCACCGAACTCGAGACGAACGCCTGGCCCGGCTTGTCCCAGTAGAGGCAGCGCGGGATGTTCGCGATCGCCAGGATCGCCAGGAGCACCACCCCGACCGCCCAGGGGAACTGATCGAAGTTCGCCGTGGCCGCCGGGATCCGGACGACCGTGGCGAGGGTCGTGAGCAGGAACAGGACCAGCAGGACGCCCCAGCTCCGCCACATCCAGTCCCGGAGGCGCTGCTGCAGGGATCCCTCCGTCTTGAGATAGAGGTAGAGCCCGCCGTGCAGGGCGAAGAGGGCGACCACCATCAGACCGACGAGGATCGGGTACGGCTGGAGCTGATGGAGAACCGTGCCGTGGAAGTT
>WJJW01000480.1 GCA_014729455.1 Candidatus Eiseniibacteriota bacterium | reverse complement strand
TGGAGGGAAGCGCCGACGTGGTCGCGCCCACGACGCCGATCCGCTCATTGGTCCCCTCGAGGTCGATGGCCGTGCGCTCGATCACGATCCCCGCGTCGGCGAGCGCCTGCAGGCGCGGCTCGTCGCTGTAGTCGAGGTTGGCGCTCAAGAACGGAACCTCGTCCTCGAACCCCTCGACGAAGTCGGCGAAGGTGTCGGGCGTGAAGTCGAATTCGTGGATACCGATCGCGAAGGCATCGTAGCCGATGGTGTCGGGCGCGATCGTGTCATAGAAGGGGATCCCCTTCTCGATACTGGCGCTGAAGATCGGGCCGACGAGGATGTGGTCGCCGGAGTTCAGCAGCGCGACCCCCTTCTCGGGGGCGATGATCGATGGGCCGAAGTCGAGATCGGGGTTTCCGAACACCGCGTCAATGCGCAAGTTCTGAACGAGGGTGCCGAAGCGGGGGATTCCGCCGGAATCCTCGACTCCCTCCCCGGCGTCGATCAGACGGGACTCTCCGTCGTTCTTGTGGAGAGCGGTGAGCGACAGATCGATCGCAGCCGTCTGCTGCGGCGTCGGGGCGGGCACGACGATCGATGCCCCGACACAAACCGCCAGAACGACGCCAACGGCGACGACCACTCGATTCCGGGTGATCGCGCGCATCAGGTGTCCTGCGGTCATCTGTGTATCTCCCTGAGCCGGGGCTCTTCTCTCCGGTCCGATGCCGAGTCCTTCATGAATCGGTTGCGAGCACGAAAACGTCGCGATTCTGCGGCGGCAACACGAAGGGGGAGTGAACACGCCGTGACCGTTCTTCGAGGAATCGATCGAGGAACGGTTCAGGCCCTGCGAAGACGCCCGGTCGATCGACAGGGCTACGGACGGCGCGCGGTGACGGTCAGGACCAGCGTCCGCAGATCCTCGGGATCGTAGGCGCGGAACCGCCGGGCGAGGAGCGCGGGCGGCGGCGGGGACTCGGCCCGCCGGTGTTCGACCTCCAGGACCTCGAAACCGGCCTCCCGGATCAACCGGAGGTGGTCGGAGGCGCGCAGGCGGTTGGTGAACCCGGCGCTCCGTCCCTGCATCAGCGACCACAGACGGTCGGAGTAGCGAAGGAAGTCGAGCGGCTCGGGCCGGTGGTGGTCGCGGAGGTCGATGATGTGGCTCATCAATCCCCCCTCCCGCAGGACGCGGGCGAGCTCGCGGTAGACCGACGCCGGATCGGACACGTGCTCCAGGACCGAGCAGGAGTAGGCGAGATCGATCGAGGACGATGGCAGGGGAAGGGATCGATCCCGCAGGATCGCGTAGTCGAGCCGATCGCCGAGCCGGGGGAACCCGGCGCCGTCGGGCAAGATCTCCCTCCCTCGGGCGAGCGCTTCTTCGGCATCGACGGAGATCGGGAAGCGTCCGGTCTCGACCCAGTCGGCGAGATGCTCCAGGATCGACCGGTAGACCCCGGCCCCCGATTCCTCGGTAGCGTATCGCCGGACGTCGACCCCGAGCGCCCGGTCCGCCCCGAGGAGGTGGAAGAAGAAGAGCTGTCCGAGGCTGCGTCCGGGACCGAGCTCGAGGACGCGCGCGCCGCCGATCGTCCCGCCGTACGCCGTGAACCGCCGCAGGTGTCCGACGAGGAGACCCAGGACCCACTCGGGATCCTCCATCCGTCCCGTCCTCCGGGCGTGCCGGGTCTCGTCCAGCCGGGCGACGCCGGGGACGCGAAGGAGGGCATCCTTCGCGAGCCGGGTCGCGATGTAGGTCCAGGGAGCCTTCGTCAGGGATCCTCCGTGTCGAATCGCGTCTCCCCGATGGTACGCGGGGACGAGGAGACGGTCAAAACCGGAGGAATCGTGCGCGACGGGACGTCCCGTCCTCCGGCATCGCGTCGGATGGTCTCCCACGCACCCGGGTGCGAACCAGCCTCAGCGAACCCCCACCAACCGGAACGTCACCACCTCTCCGTCGTGGAGAAGCCGGGCGAATGAGACTCCCGGGCTCCAGCGTTCCCCGGAGAAGGACCATGCGATCCCGTGCGTGCCCGCAGCGCGGTGTCCGCGATCGAGAACGGCGATCCTCCTTCCGGTCGCGTCGTGCAGGGTCAGTTCGACCGTGCCGGGGCGCGGCAGCGTGTAGCGGAGCGTCGATCCCGCGACCAGAGGATGGGGGAAGGCGGTGAGCCGCGCGCGATCCTCGAGGTCCGGCGATCCGGAAACGGTGTTGGATTCCGCGTGCATCTGCGCCTGGACGGCAACCACGTTCGGGTTGGTCCCGTTCGCCTCGAACGAGGTCTCGACGATCCCCCCTGCGAGGTCGATCACGTAGATCGGATCGGAGCCGTCGGCGAGCCGCCCGCCGCAGACGAACGCCCGACCGCGGTCGTCGCGGATGTCGACGTCGCGCGGATCGGCGTCCCCGTCCAGGGCCAGCGCTTCGGCCGTCAGGGTCCCGGCATCGATGAGGAACGCTTCGTGGCTATCCTCGCAGACGACGACGAGTCGGTCCCCACTCTGCGTGATGTCGATCCCCCACGGATCGTCGCCGACGGCCACGGTCGCCGACTGCGTCAGCGTAGCGCGCTCGATCACCCGGACCTGATCGGTGCCCCGATCGGTGACGAAGATCCTCGACCCGTCCGGATCGACGACGAGCTGCCAGAGGCTGTCGCCGAGGTCGGCGTCCCGCAGGATCGCGGAGCCGTCCGGAGCGATCTCGAACAGCGTTCCGTCGTACCAGTCGACGAGGTAGAAGTTGCCGCTGACCGGGTCGAGAGCCAGATTCCCTCCGTCGATGCCCGTCGGCAGGGCGAGCGAGCCGGTGACGAGATAGGTTTCCGTGTCGATCCGCGTGACCTCCTCGGTGTCCCGGCAGCTGACCAGGGCCAACGTCCCGTCGTTGCTGAAAGCGATCGAGGTCGGGTACTCACCGGTCGCGATCCGGTGCGTGATCGTGTTCGTTCCTCGATCCACGACGACCACGCCGTCGCCGCTGGCCCCCACGAGCCAGACCTCCGCGCCGTCCGGGCGAATCGTGGCATCGTACGGATAATTCCCCTCAGGAAGCAGGTCGAGCGGGGCTCCGACCGCGTACGTATCGAGGTCGAAGGCGAAGGCGTCGTCGCTCGTCGAGCACCCCACGAAACCGTCGCTGAACGCGGCGCCGGCCGGGACGGGAAGGAGCCAAGCGAAGGCGAAGAGCAGGAGAGAGACAGGCTCGAGCCGCGTGCGGGTGGTTGCATGATCCATGAGCACCTCCTCCGAGAATGACCGGTGCGGCCGCTTGGGGCGGAGTGTTTAGGGTGTCATCTCAGGAGGGAGGTGTCCAGGGGAGGGATCGCTCAGAGCAGACGGCGCGCGCGCTCCAGGTCCGCGGTGATTCGCTTCCGGTCCGGACGCAGGCGCGCCGCTTCCTCCAGAGCGCTCACCGCTTCGGCGGCCCGTCCCTGCTTCAGGTGCGCCAGTCCGATGCAGTGTTCCGGTGAAGGGGTGAAGGGGAGGGTCCAGAGCTTCTCCTCCGGATGCGGGGAAATCTCGTCCCGGGCGGTCCGCGCCAGCTCGAGCCCGCGCTCGACGTCGACGTCCCCGTCGATCAACGCCCAGGCGAGCTCCACCGCCGCCGAGTGGCTCCGGGTCATCTCCCACGCCCGCTCGGCGTACGGGACCGCTTCCGCCGATCGCTCCTGCGCGAAGAGGCTGAGGCTGAGGATCGAGTAGAGGTTGGCGTGACGCGGTCCCGATTCGATCGCGGCGCGCAGGCGCCGCTCGGCCTGGCCGTGCTCGCCGCGCAGGAGGTCCACGACGGCGAGGCCGATGCGCGCCTGGGCCCGGCCGGCGTCCGCGGCGAGAGCTTCGTGGAAGATCGTCTCCGCCTCCT